>JABSRT010000012.1 GCA_013214945.1 Gammaproteobacteria bacterium | reverse complement strand
AAAGGCAAAGAGTATACGGTGATCACATCGATGGTCGACCCGATGCGATTTCCCGTTGCTGATATTGCTGACTTGTATGCTCATCGGTGGGAAATTGAGCTAGGATATCGCGAAATGAAGCAATATATGCTCAAGAATGAGTTGACGCTAAGAAGTAAGAAGCCAGAAATGGTACGGCAAGAATTATGGGGTGCGTTATTGGCCTATAATTTAATACGCTTTCAAATCGGTAAAATGGCGTACAGCTTAGATAGCATATTGCCAATACAGTTAAGTTTTAGTCGCGCATCGGCTTATATAATTCAACAGTTATCTATCATGCCCCATCTTTCACCGGGTAAAATACCAAAGGCCGTCAATGATATGTTGAGTATGGCAAAGTCTTTTTTATTACCCGAACGAGACGAGCGAAGTTGCCCTAGAACAGTGAAATCAAGACCAAAACGTTACGCTGAAAAGAAACCAAAAAAATGCGCATCAGCTCTTAACTGACACGCATTACAACTAAGTTAGTTGCCTTTTTACCTTGCAATTATCTCAAATAAACGCTCAATACGCGTTAAAAATCATATTGCATATTCAATAACACCGAACGCGGCCCGCCGACAGTATAAGTATCTTGGATTGCCGCTATAGCAGAGTTTTGGTTAAAGACATTACTAACATATAACTTGTCGGTTAAGTTCTTAACCGTCAGTGCAACCTGCCAGTTATGCGCTGAACGATAACCGACTTTAGCGTTAACCAGCGTATAATTTGCTAGCTTTTTGGTGTTTTCGCTATCAGCCCACGCATCTCCACGGTAGCTAACGTCAGTATTTAAATACCAACCGGGTGCAAAGTCATATTCTAAGCCAATCATGCCATTAACCGCTGGCGCCCTGCGAAACTCGAAGCCAGTTAAATCAGTAATCGCTTTTTCTGTGCCATTGATGGTGACCGACTCGGCAAACTCGGTAAATTCAGTGTGGGCATAACCGAAATTACTATATAAGGCTAATGTTTCAGACACGTTGTAGTTTAACGCTAACTCAAAACCATATAATTTAGACTGACCCGCATTGATATTAGCGTTATTAAGCCCGGTACTGTCCAGTGCAACGTTAACTTGCTGGTCCGTTAACTGAGTCAGATAGATATTAGTACGACTGGTTAAATCACCGTCTAACCAGCTGGCGCGGTGGGCCAGTTCATAGTTCCAAGCGAATTCAGGATCAAAGGTAACTACATCGCCATTAAGCGGATTAACCGAGATGCCGCCAGCGCGATAACTGCGTTGAATATTGGCACTAATACTTTGCTGCTCGCCCAGATGATAGATAGCAGATAGTTTAGGTAAAAAGGCATTGTAGGTTGTTTCTTGCGGTGTATCGACCATACCTTCCGAGGTTAAACCGTTAACAAGACCTGCGACTAATGGATGGGTAAAAGTATCTGGTGATGACAGTTTTGAGTAAACAGTACGGCTTTGTTTTTCATGATCGAAACGAGCACCAACGACCAGCTCCCATTCATCGTTAATGCGCCAATCTACTTCACCGAAAATAGCGCTATTGGCAATGCTAGTAGTAGACTCGTTATGTGCAGCAATGTTTAAACTATTTGGGAAAGTATTTTGATAAAAATCGGTCGCTTCCATTGCATCCATGCTGCCATAATACATCGCCCCACCAATAATTGAGCTGGCAAATAATTCTTTGGGTGCAATGCTTAAGATATCGTAATTAGTATCTAAATCGACCTTGGCGTAAAAACCGCCAACAATGGCGGACACATTTTCATTTTGGTAGAAAAACCTAACTTCTTGGCTTAATGCTTGTTCATTATCGTGCTGAACAACCGTATTGCCCGATATTGCCGAGCTATCATAATCGTCTTGGCGGTCAAACTTACCACGACTAAACCCTGATACCGCGGTTAACGACCACTGATCATTAATTTGGTAATCGGCGGCTAAACTGGCACTGTCGGCGTCAATATCAAAGGCGGCGGCATAATCACTGACGGCCTGATATTTTTTGAGTAACTCTTGCGGCACCATCGCCGAATCTTTAAATTGGTTATTCGCTTTATTCCAGCTAAATAACAAGGACAAATCTTCAATCGCCCGTGGCTCATACAATACTTTAATTCGAGCATTGCCACGCTCATAGCCGGCATAATCGTCTTCATTACGGGTTATGTTAGTGATATAACCATCTGCTTCATCACGATCTAGGGCAATGCGGATAGCGAGTTCATCAGCAATAATCGGCGTACTGACGGCGACAGAAATACGGCGTTTGTGATCAGAGCCGACACTTAACTGTACCTTACCTTGCGTATCATAGGTTGGGTCATTACTGTTAATAATCACCGAGCCAAACATTGAGTTACGGCCTTGAATTGTTGATTGCGGACCGCGTAAAAACTCAACCTGTGCAATATCCCACATGCTAGGCAGACCATAACGAGTGGCCAATTGACCGACCGATGCACTGTCAACGTAAACACTTGAGGTCATTGAACCCGATGAGGACGTTGCTTCACCAAAAACGTTCATACCGCGGATTGAAAAAGAGGTACGGTTACTGCCTTCTGATAACTGGGTAACATTGGCAACATGCTTATAAACATCGGCCATATCAACGGCAGAAGCGCGTTGTAATTGCTCGTCGGTCAACACATCAATGCTGGTTTGAGTTTGGTCGACGGTGCGGCCAACTTTTTCACCTGACACGACGATCCGTTCTGGCGCCTGCGCCTGCGCCTGTAATGGCAACATCATGACATTAAGCGCAATGATTGATGATATAGCACGGGCTATTTTAGTTTTTACTACCATGTTAACTCCTGTTAAATTTACCACAACGGCACCACGAACGACCTCGCTCAAAGACATCAGACCACTAGGTAAATAAAAATCAGTCGCATTATCATCAAGGTAGCTCGTTAAGTCAACAAGTTAATATCAATTTATGTTAAATTTATGATCTTGTTGTGGCTAGATAAAGTTAATTTAGACTTAGCGCTCGAATAAGCGATTAGCAATGAGAGCAACGATGGATTAATCGGGTTAGTGCTAATTTATGGCAGACAAAAAAAAGCCATCGCATGGCGATGGCTTTTATCGATAAATCGATTCTAGACCGATTTAGCAGTTAACTATTTCTTTTTATGAAACTTCATCAGACGTTCACGTTTACGCACTTGCGTCGCGCTTAGCTTGTTCTTACGCCCTTCAAACGGGTTAACACCTTCTCTAAATTCGATTTTGATCGGCGTGCCCATGATTTTTAATGTACGACGGAAGTAGTTCATTAAGTAACGTTTGTATGATGCATCAAGCTTTTTAACCTGAGTACCGTGCACAACCACGATTGGAGGGTTATAACCGCCGGCATGGGCAAAGCGTAACTTAACGCGACGACCAGAGAACATTGGTGGCTGGTGATCATCAACGGCCATTTGCATTATCTTCGTCATCATCGACGTTGAAACACGTTTGGTCGCTGAGTTATAAGCTTCCTGAACCGATTCAAATAAGTTGCCAACACCACTTCCGTGCAAGGCAGATATAAAGTGAATACGGGCAAAATCAACAAAACCAAGACGACGATCAAGTTCGGTTTTGATCCGATCTTTAGCATCATTGCTCATGCCGTCCCATTTGTTAACCGCAATCACGATTGAACGACCGGCGTTAAGGGTAAACCCTAACAAGCTTAAATCTTGATCCGAAATACCATCACGGGCATCAATTACCAATAATACGACGTTGGCATCTTCAATCGCTTTAAGGGTTTTGATGATCGAGAATTTTTCAATCGCTTGGTTAATGTTTTTACGACGGCGAACACCCGCGGTATCAATTAACACATATTCGCGTTCATCACGAACCATCGGAATGTAGATACTGTCGCGAGTCGTACCCGGCATATCATAAACAACAACTCGTTCTTCACCTAAAATTCGGTTGGTCAGAGTTGATTTACCAACATTTGGTCGGCCAATGATCGCCAATTTAATCGGCAAAGCTTGCAATGCTTTAGCTTGCTCTTCGGCAGTTTCTTCGGTCAGTTCTTTTTCGAATTCGTCTTCTTGGTCTTCTTGGTCTTCAAGACTCACGTACCCTGCTTCTTCGGCATAAGGACGTAAACATTTTTCGATCAGTTGCTGAACACCTCGACCATGAGCCGCTGCAATCGGGTAAACGCCACCCAGTGCTAACGCATAGAAATCTGCCGTCACTGAATCAATATCAACGCCGTCTGTTTTATTTGCAACCAAGTAGACAGTTTTATCAAGCTTACGTAAATGATTAGCAATCGCTTCATCAGCAACGATTACGCCATCACGGGCATCAACTAAAAATAAAACCACATCGGCTTCTTCAATCGCCATCAGCGATTGATCTGCCATTAATGCGTCAATACCATCTTCGTCACCTTGAATACCACCGGTATCAATTAACAAAAACTCATAACCAGCCAATTTGGCTGTACCGTATTTACGGTCACGTGTTAAACCAGGGAAATCCGCGACTAAAGCGTCACGTGTCCGAGTTAAACGATTAAATAATGTAGATTTGCCCACATTTGGGCGACCAACTAGAGCTACCACCGGTAACATCACAATTCTCCAAGCATCGTCGCCATGTGACCCCTTGTCAGCGCGACATTCCGTTCATCCTGAACATAAAAAAGCAGTCTCAGGAGCCACTCCCCCAGGACTGCTTTTAAGTATATTAATAATGGCGGCTATTTTATAGAAATAGCCGACAATAAGCCATCTTTTGATAAGAGATATAACAGATCGTGATCAACCACAGGTTTTGCGATATAACCAGCACTGTCTAATTGCGTCTGAGCAACAAAATTGCCCTGTTCACTATCTAATAAATGTAAATAACCTTCAAAATCTGTTACTGCAATATAACCGTTAAGTAACGCTGGCGCTGACAAACCTCGGTTTTCAAGCCCACGTTGACCCCATTTTTCGAGACCAGAACGGCGATCTATCGCATAAACATGACCATCGGTGGTGGTAACATACAAATTATAACCATCCACTGTCATCGACTGGTATGACGAATAAGCACGCTTCCACAATACTTTACCCGTTCTTAATTCCAGCGCAGCCAAATTACCGTTATAAGCAACAGCGTACAAAGTACCGCCTAAAATCAAAGGCGTACCATCGACGTCAATGACATTAGCTAATTCGTTTTGACCTTTGCTGCTAGCAATAACTTGTTGCCAAATAGCGCGACCATCATCCGTTAACACACCGCCAACTTTACCTCGAGGTAAACCAAAAAATATCGCGCCCTGATTTTCAACCATGCCGGAAGAACCACGCAGTGATAATGCAGGCACATCGCTGTGATAACTCCAACGCTGTTCACCTGTATCAATATCAAAAGCTATCACTTTGCCATTGCCTAGTGAGGTAATCACCAAGTTGTTAGTAAAAACTGGCAAGGCCAAAATTTCACCACCAACCTGTTTTTGCCACACGGTTTCGCCAGTTGCTTGATCAAGAATATACAGCTGACCACTTTCAGAACCGACCGCTACTTTGTCATAACCCGTAGCAATGCCACCAGACAGCTGTGCACTTTGCTTAGCACTGAACATTCCTTCACTAGGATTTAGTTCAACCTGCCATAATTCTTTACCCGTTAAGGCGTCAAAAGCGATGACTGTGCCTTGACGATCACTTGCAAAGGTTTTGCCATAAGCAACTGCCGGTTGTAACTGCGAAAAATAATCGGCGCTGCCATTACCAACTTGCTCATCCCAGTTAATTTTAAGATCAACCTGAGACTGAATCAGCGGAACCGGTGCAATTTTAAGCAAAGGTTCCGTTGACGAACAACCACTAAGCAACCCAGAAATTATTGCACTGGCAACGACTAATTTAGACCATTGAGTCATAATAGTTCCTTATGCCGATGGCGTGAGATCGTTTAATTTCATTTTCAGTTCAGAGTTTGGTAACTCAGGCGCTGCGTCGATCGCGGCTTGATATGCGCTGCGCGCTTTATCAAGATCACCTTGTGCTAAATAGATATTGCCTTCTAATTCGCTTTTTTGAGCAGCAAAAGCACTGTCAGTTAAGGTCATTAGGGTCGCTAGTGCTTGTTCACTTTGATCAAGCATCACTTCAACTCGGGCTAATCTAATGGTCGCGATGCTTTTAATGGTTGATTCCACAGGGCTTGCGATCACTTGCTTTAAGATCGTCGTTGCTTGGTCAAACTCTTTGTTATCAACTAAAGACTTAACCATAATTAATTGCGTTAACTGGCTGTATTGACTGTCACTGTGATCTGCAATATAAGCTTGACCATCTTTAACCACGGCATCTGAAGTCGTTAACTTTTGCGCGACGGTCGTATAAGCTTGCGAGTGGCCCGCCATCGTTTCTAGCTGCGCCTGCTGGTAATAGTTCCATCCATAAATACCACCTAGGCCGACAATAGCGCCAACGATGAGTGAAAGACCATTATCTTTTAAAAAGCGCTTAATTGCTTCTTCTTGTTGTTCTTCGCTGCTGTAAATTTCCACTCGTTACTCCTATAATGCGGTTAATAACTCAGACAAGTCAGGGTAGCTTACTGTAATTTGAGGCTTGTCTTCGCGTAAATATTTAACACTAACTAACTGTTGCTCGATTTCATCTTGACCCAAAATAAGTACTATCTTTGCGCCACTGCGATCGGCTTTTTTCATTTGTTTCTTAAAGTTACCCGCACCACAATGCTTCATGATCCGTAAATTCGGGTGAGCCAAACGTAACTGCTGGGCAATAAGAAAAGATTGCTGCTGGGCTTCATCACCCATCGCGGCAACGTAAACATCAACCGTTGGTTTAACATCCTGAGTCAGCTCTAAGGCTTGCAGCATTAACACGATACGTTCAATGCCCATGGCAAAACCAACCGCGGGGGTAGATTTGCCACCGAGTTGTTCAACCAGTCCGTCATAACGACCACCGGCTAATACCGTACCTTGGGCACCGAGGCTGTCGGTAATCCATTCAAATACCGTGCGATTGTAATAATCTAAACCGCGCACTAAGCGTTCGTTAATTTGATATTTAATGCCCGCTAAGTCAAGTAATTGACATAACTTGGCAAAATGTTGCTTAGATTCTTCACCAAGACAATCGGATAACTTAGGTGCATCGACTAAAATAGCCTGGATCGCAGGATTTTTAGTGTCTAATACACGTAAAGGGTTGCTGTACATCCGGCGTTTAGCGTCTTCGTCAAGTACGTCAAGATGCTGCTCTAAAAACGCAATAAGTTGATCGCGATAAGCGGCACGTTCAGCACTATCACCTAAAGTATTGATTTCTAGGCGAACGTGTTCGGTCATACCCAATTTTTGCCACAAAGTGTGCGACAACAATAATACTTCAGCATCGGCGTCAGCATCGGCGATGCCATAGACTTCAACCCCAAATTGGGTAAATTGACGATAGCGACCTTTTTGCGGACGTTCATGACGGAACATCGGGCCCGTATACCATAAACGTTGTTCTTGGTTGTACAACAAACCGTGCTGATTGCCCGCACGAACACAGCTGGCTGTGCCCTCTGGGCGTAAAGTAAGGCTGTCGCCGTTACGATCGTCAAAAGTGTACATCTCTTTTTCGACGATATCGGTCACTTCACCAATAGAACGTTTGAACAAATCGGTACTTTCAACGATTGGCATTCTAATTTCACTGTAACCAAAAGATGCGACCGCTGTTCTGATTGCTTGTTCGGCCATTTGCCAAACTGGGGTTTGCTCAGGCAGAATGTCGTTCATTCCGCGGATTGCCTGGATAAATTTTGCCACTTACTTACCTATAATTCTTTTATATAGCCGTAATCAATAAAATCACGGCTATTATTGTTGCCAAATACTAAAATGTTAATTTCAAAATGAATAAAACATTTACTGCAAAACGAGATAGTTACCTGCATTATGCAAAATTATGCCTCATGATGCTACTCGAAAAATAACCCGATAGCAGCACAACGTCATTTAAATTTGCGCAATGTCGATTTTCAATTGTTCGTTAGCGACTCTCGTGCGAATTTTTGCTTCTAGCGCATCAACTAAGTTGGTATTGATTAACCGCTCTTTTTTTCTAATACCGTCTTCGTAAAAACCACTCATATTTTTGCCGCCGGTTAAACCAATATCAGAAATTAATGCTTCGCCAGGTCCATTCACAACACAACCGATAATAGATACATCCATTGGCATCACAATATCTTCTAATCGTTGTTCCAATGCATTAACCGTCGCAATCACATCAAATTCTTGACGCGAACAACTCGGACAAGCAATAAAGTTAATGCCGCGGCTGCGAATTCGCAGTGATTTTAAAATATCAAAACCGACTTTGACCTCTTCAACCGGATCTGCTGCTAATGAAACGCGTAACGTATCACCAATACCGTCATTGAGTAACATGCCCAAACCGATTGCAGATTTCACCGCTCCGGCACGAAAAGCACCAGCTTCAGTAATACCAAGATGCAAAGGTTGGATAATTTCTTTGGCTAATAATCGATATGATTCAACAGCCAAGTGAACATCAGACGCTTTAACAGACACCTTAAATTGATCAAAGTTCAGTCGCTGTAAAATATCGACATGGCGCATCGCCGACTCAACTAACGCGGCGGCTGTTGGCTCGCCATATTTTTCCTGAATATCTTTTTCAAGCGAACCACCATTAACCCCAATTCTGATCGGAATGTTCATATCACGGGCGCATGCAACCACTGAGCGAATACGATCCTCACGACCGATATTACCCGGGTTAATCCGTAAACAGTCAGCGCCATATTCAGCAACTTTAAGTGCAATGCGGTAGTCAAAGTGAATGTCGGCAATCAAAGGAATATTTGTTTGCTGTTTAATCAGTTTAAATGCTTCGGCGTCATCCATTGTCGGTACAGAAACACGAACCATATCAGCGCCGGCCGCTTCAATCCGAGCAATTTGTGCAACAGTCGCTGCAACATCGCTGGTCAAGGTATTGGTCATCGATTGCACAGCAATGGGTGCACCATCGCCAATTGGCACGTTGCCAACCATAATGCGGGTTGATTTACGTCTGATAATCCCAGTGTCTTGATGCATATTCTTTATTGCTCCAGTGGTACGCTAAAACGAGCGGCGTTATCTATGATATAGCGGGAAATATCTAAAGCTTCACCTTGATAGGTAATACTAACCGCTGCAGGTGCGCCTAGTGTCACTTGCAACGGTGCCATGCCACTAACCGTTAGCACAGATCCCGCCTTTTTCATTCCAATCGCCAGTACTTCATTACTGGCATCGGTTATTTTTATCCAACAATCTTGACTAAAATCTAAGTCAAGCTTGGTATTTTTGATGCCATCATTAGCTGACGTCGACGTTAGTTCGGACTGACTTTTTTGGTCGGCTACAACCAGAGGCATACTGTCATCTAATTGCTCAGCAGCAATATTAACGGAGGCCTGTTCTGGCTGGTCATTATCAGCTTGTTGCCACCACCATATAACTATCATTGCGACAAAACCGCCGACTATCAGCATAGTTACCCAATTAAGGTAACGATTATGGAGCTGCACCTTGGTACGCTGGGAAAAGCTTTGCATGCCTTTAACCTGAGTAGTCGGTTGGTATTGACTATTGAACAGTTGCAAAATTGGTTTGGGTTCTAAGCCAACAAGCTTGGCATAGTTAGCAATGTAACCCTTACTAAATAACGGATTGACGCTAGGATCAACCTGATCATTATCAATATCTTGAATAACAATTAGTTTTAAATAAAGCTTATCAGCAATCTCTTGCGCCGTTATATTTTTTGCCTGGCGTGTTGATTTAAGCAATTGACCTAACGTTTGCTCGAGCTGTTCGTGGCCACTGTCTGGTGGCGTTTGATCTATTGGGTTGGTTTCTTTTATATTCATCACAAATCTTTTGATCCATAATCGATTGCTGCATTTGAGCTTGGATAGTCGCGTAATAATATTTTACCAAGACCTTTTACCATCGTGAAGTTTTGTGCCTTGTGTTCAATTTGAATCTGGACCCATAAACTTTCTGGTGTTTGAATGTATCTTTTATTGTAAGTAGCCAGTTGGGTTCTGGCACCAATTAAATTGCTTAATTCAAGGTTAGCTTTGGCCAAGCCGAGCAAAGCGCGCGCATGGTTAGGGTAATAGTTAAGTACCTTGGTTAGGTGTAGTTGTGCGGTGGACCAATTGTTATCACGAAGTGCGCAAAGCCCAGCATTTTCATGCGTTTGAGCTATTTGGTTATTGCTTTCGGTGTTTATTGCTAATACAAATTGTCGATGGGCCTGTTGATAGCGTTTAAGATCACACAGAAATGCACCGTAGTTATTGCGAATATCAGAATTTTCAGGAAATTGACGCACCGCTTGGCGATATGACTTATCGGCTAAGTCATTTTCGCCGACTTTCTGGTAATAAAAAGCATAACTTGCAGCTACACCGTCAATATTGGGGCTAATAGCCGCGGCACGATCGAGGTTTTGCTTCGCGGCAGCTATCTTATCTTGTCGCAGGTACTCAATCGCTAATTTGAGCCTTGCCATTGCGGCACTTTCATTATTTTTGGTCCGTTCGCTGACGGTATTATTGGCACCATAAACGTATTCTTTAGTGACACAGCCACTAACTAATAATGTCAGCACCATAACGGCTAGTCCCGCGCTAATATTGTTATTTTTTATTTTCATCATATCCATTGTAAAAATCAAAGGTGAGCCAACAACATAGATAGCACAGGTCATAAAACTTGACCATCAAACTTGCCGTTGGCTATTAAAGCTAGCGTACCATTGTGACGGAAATAGCATCACCTTGCATCTGCTTTTTTGCCGTCCGTTTAGTTCGATCAATAACATCGCCTACTAACTGACCACATGCAGCATCAATATCGTCACCTCGGGTCTTACGCACTATAACGGTAAAACCATATTCCATCAGTACTTTATTAAAACGATCGATGCGAGAGTTGCTCGAACGGCCATATGGCGAACCAGGGTATGGATTAAAGGGGATCAGGTTTATTTTACACGGCGTATCTTTTAATATTTGGGCTAATTCATGTGCTTGATCGGTAGAATCATTAACATGATCGAGCATCACATATTCAATCGTCACGCGACCACGATTTGCATTAGACTTTTCAATGTAACGTGCAACACCAGCTAGAAATTCTTTAATTGGATATTTTTTATTGACTGGCACCAGGACATCACGCAGCTCGTCATTTGGCGCATGCAGTGAAATAGCCAGCGCAACATCAATTTGGTCACCTAACATGTCAAGCGCTGGCACCACACCAGAGGTCGATAAGGTAACCCGGCGTTTAGATAAGCCATAACCATTATCATCAAGCATTAATTCCATCGCTGGCACAACATTTTTAAGGTTTAGCAGGGGTTCACCCATGCCCATCATTACAACATTGGTTATCGGACGATTACCGGTAACACCTTTAACGCCAACAATTTGTGCAGCACGCCAAACTTGACCAATGATTTCACTGACCGATAAGTTGCGGTTAAAGCCTTGAGCGCCCGTTGAACAAAAGGTGCACTCAAGTGCGCAACCAACTTGAGAAGAAACACACAAGGTCGCGCGATCGCCTTCGGGAATATAAACAGCTTCAACTTCCTGGCCGCCTGACACCGCCATTGACCATTTGATGGTGCCGTCAGTTGAGCGCTGTTCGGTAATCACCTCAGGGGCCTTAATAAAACATAGCTGCTTAAGCTTATCACGTAGTTTTTTGTTGATGTTAATCATCAAATCAAAGTCATCGACACCAAAGTGATAGATCCATTTCATTAATTGATCGGCACGAAACGGCTTTTCGCCATGTTCGCTTAAAAAAGCACGTAATGCTTTGCGATCGAGATTTAATAAATTGATTTTTTCTTTCATGGTGTTTCTCACTTATTTTACAACAACTTGCTGCTAACATTTTCTATGGTTATTCGCGTTTTTACGTTTAGCGCCTCGCTCTATTTAGACAAGCGATAAACGTAAAAACGGGGGTAAAACCCCCGAATTATAGTAGGCAAGTAATCTCGCCTAACCCAACATATTCGATATTAACGAGTACGTGGACAAACTTCTTCGTCAGAGAAGAAGTATGCGATTTCACGTGCAGCAGATTCTAGAGCATCAGAACCGTGAGCAGCGTTTTCATCAATGCTATCAGCTAGGTCAGCACGAATAGTACCAGCTAGTGCTTCAGCAGGGTTAGTAGCACCCATGATTTCGCGGTTTTTAAGTACAGCGTTTTCGCCTTCTAAAACCTGAACCATCACTGGGCCAGACGTCATGAATGAAACCAATGCACCAAAGAAAGGACGTTCGCTGTGCTCAGCGTAGAAACCTTCAGCCTTCTCTTTAGAAAGGTGAACCATTTTAGAAGCAACGATCTTAAGACCAGCAGTTTCGAAACGGCCGTAGATTTGACCAATAAGGTTTTTAGCAACTGCGTCAGGTTTTACGATAGAAAAAGTACGTTCGATAGCCATGATAAAGCTCTCCGGTAATGTTATAAAAAATTTGCGCGCATTATACGAGAATTTTTGACTAAGTGCCAACTATCGATTGATAAGTTGGCAACATTAAGACATAACGGGCTAATTTGTTCAATTTATGTGTAATACAGCCCATCTTATCTGTTTTTTATCAGCGAATCTTATTGAATTCTTAAAGCGTTTTTTCTCGATCATGGGAAATTTAATGAATATTTTGTCCAACTTTTACGACCGAAACAAGATCTATAATCCAGTTATCAATACGCCATTACGACTTCAATTTATCATTCAGTAGGAGTTAAGCACTAGAATCGTTAAATAGGGCCAGATGTAATGAAGGAGCCAACAATGAAAACTATCTTAGCAAGTCTGTTACTGGTTTTATCCACCATGGCCAACGCCGCGATAAAAGTAAATCAGTCCCCTGCCCCCCAAAGTAGCCCAGTTCAAAAGCTGCAGTCACATGATAACCTTGATGTTTGGTTGGGCAGTATTGATGTTAATGTTTTTCAAGATCTTGATAACGATGGATACCATCAAAACCTGACGTTAAGTTTTGACCTCGACACTCACTATCAGCAACTGAGCGTCGCTGTGCAACTGTGGCTTGAAGATTCTGATGGTCAACGCCAGCAAATATACACTAGCCACGATTTTGAATTAAATGGCGATTCTTCTTTTGATAGTCAGCAAATAAATATTCAGTTTCTCGAACAATTAAGTTCGGCTTATTACCAACTTCAATTAGTCGTTATTGATAGCGCCACTCACACCACAATCTTCACATTAGATCAATTTAGCCATGATCAATTCCAAGATCTTGCACTGGAAGGGAAATATTGGGATCAAGATCAGCTGTTAAGTATCTACTCTGCAGGCATTGAATTGAGCCATGATCGTAACGGCAATGGTTATTATCAACATATTGCGGTTGATCTTGATATCGATATGCCTGAGAGTTCAACCGAGTTAGTTGCCCAATTTTACTTAAATGGTCAGCGCCTTTTTACCAGCGGTGCTTTTACAGTTACCGATATCAACATCAGCGACCAGCAATATTTTGATATTGATATAAAGCAGGGGTTAGCTCAGGGGGTTTATGATCTCGACATCCATATTCTTGACGCCGCAACCTTAACCCAACGTCACCATATAAAAGCGTTAGACTGGGTGGTATTTCAAGGGTTAGCGCTCGAATCAGCAAGCAATTTGGGTGATGGTACTTTGGCTGATGGTACTATTGTGATCGATGTTGATCATAGCGGCGGCAGTTTAGGATGGTGGGCGTTAGGATTGTTCTCATTATTGATCGGGCGAAAAGTGCGAGTTTAATATTTAACTTGGATTAAATACAGCGAACAACAGCGCCAATAGGCTTAGTTGTTCGCATTTAAGCTATTTATTGATTATAACCCGCTTTACGTGCTTGATAATCCGCCACCACTTTAGTCATAATTTCAGCATCAAATTCGCGCAGGCCACTTAGTGCCATCCGTTTTTCACCTTGACCGACAACTTCATCACCCACTTTAAAACAGAATTGTAAAATAGCGCGGCCACGTTTGCCGTTAACCTCAAGCTCAGTATGCGTTACTTCAAGGCTTGGATTGATAAAGTCTAGCCGGTTTAAACTAATCGACATGCTTTCATAAATCACTAGAGGTCGCGCAGGATTGATCATCACGTTATTTTGTTCCATTAATGGCAACAAAATATTTGGAAACGTATCACCTGAAAACTCGACATAACGTTGAGCCAGCGAATTAGCTAATTGACTGTCGCCCGATAACTCACCGCTACGGTCAATCTTAAGATATTCTTTGTCAGCACTATCAATAATGCTTAATTGCTCGGCCGCTTTGTCATTATAATCGAGTTCGAGATTATCACTGACCATGCCACAAAAGGTGAAATTCATCTGCTTGCTCACACCGAGTTTGTCCAATGCTAAGCTAAAGAGTAAATCACCCGGTACGCAAAACTTTTTGGTTTCGACATCGTGCAACGGATTAAAATCACCGGCAATTTGTTTCGCGAAATCACTGGCCTGCTGACGACTAAAAGAAAATGTGCGATCGTTTTGACAATAATACTGAGCTAGATTCATCTATTTTGACTTCTTGTTGGTAGCGGGAACGCCATCAGCTCAAGCAATCGGAGGAGTTTAACAACCCGTGATCAGGAGCAATACTCGGGTATCTCCGTTGAAAAAGCTACAATAGGCGATAATTATCGCCTATTGTAGCTTATAACGGCTATCGGTTTATAGGCGACGCCAACTGGTAACACCAGCGCTATCTTCCAGCACAATTCCCATTGCAGTCAGTTCATTACGTGCCGCATCGGCAGCAGCCCAGTCTTTGGCAGCGCGCGCGTCGTTACGTTTGACAATAAGCGCTTCAATCGCCGCACTTTCGTCATCGGCGTTGTCACCTTGCAGAAAACTTTCAGGATCAGCTTGTAAGACACCAAGCACAGCACCCAAGTTGACGAGAATAGCGGCCAACTCACTCGCTTTGGCACTATCGCTGTCTTTACAACGATTAATCTCTTTGGCCAATTCAAATAATACCGGCAAAGCCTCCGGTGTATTAAAATCGTCATCCATCGCAGTTTTAAAACGGCTAGCGTAGTCGTTGTCCATGTCAACGTCTGTCGTCAGCGTAATACCGCGCAATGCCGTATATAGGCGTTCTAAAGCCGAACGGCCTTGATGTAAGTTGTCTTCACTGTAGTTTAGCTGGCTACGGTAATGGCCATTAAGCAAAAAGAACCGAATGGTTTCACCGTCAAAGACTTCTAACACATCACTAATGGTAAAGAAGTTACCCAGTGATTTGGACATTTTTTCTTTATCAACTTGCACCATACCCGAATGAACCCAGGTATTAACATAGTTAGTATCATAGGCGCAGCATGACTGAGCTATCTCATTTTCATGATGTGGGAAGGTTAAATCGGAACCGCCACCATGAATGTCAAATTTCAAACCAAGATGCTTGGCGTTCATCGCTGAACATTCAATGTGCCAACCTGGGCGCCCTTCACCCCATGGTGATGACCAACTCGGCTCTTGGGGTTTGGCCATTTTCCACAACACAAAATCCATTGGGTTTTGTTTTTCTTGTACCACGTCGACTCGTGAACCCGCTTGCAGCATATCGAGATCTTGACGGCTTAACTGGCCATAAGCCTCATAACTTGGTACCGAAAATAAAACGTCGCCATTCGTTGCAACATACGCATGATTACGGTCAATCAAACGTTCGATTAAATCGATAATTTCAGTGATATGGGTCGATACTTTAGGTTCTACGTCAGGTTCAACCATATTAAGCGACTTAAAGTTGTCATGCATAATCTCGGTAAAACGCTCGGTTAAAGCCAAAAAGTGTTCACCATTTTGGTTGGCACGGGCAATGATTTTGTCATCAACATCGGTAATGTTACGCACGTATTTGACGCTGTAGCCGCTAAAACGTAGGTAACGCACGATGGTGTCAAAAAACACATAAGTGCGGCCATGTCCAATATGGCAATGATCATAGGTGGTAACACCACAAACATACATGCCTACTTTGCCAGGTTCAATCGGCTTAAAAACTTCTTTTTGGCGCGTCAGCGTATTGTAAATCGATAGCATGCGTAAAAATTCCTATGAATCGCGTAGATATAAAAGGGGAAGTTTAACAGGACGGTGATCTCCCCTCAATTATTTTGACTAAAATTGGGATTTTTTTAGCATATTCTTTGCGATTTAGTTTAAACAAGGTAAAATTTGGCTGAATTTACTAAAATTAAAGGCTTATTTAAAATGATTACATTGTTCACTAACTTCGGTCAGATCAAGATTGAAACTTTTGCCGACAAAGCACCTGCAACTGTCGCCAATTTCGAACAGTATGTTAAAGATGGTTTCTATGACGGCACCATTTTTCACCGTGTAATTGACGGTTTTATGGTTCAAGGCGGCGGTTTCGCTTCGGGCATGGAAGAAAAAGACACTGTTTCTTCAATCCAGAATGAAGCAAACAACGGCCTGAAAAACAAAAAAGGCACCCTAGCGATGGCTCGTACTCAAGATCCGCATTCTGCTAGCGCTCAGTTTTTCATCAACCTGTCAGACAATGATTTCTTAAACTTTACCAGCGAAAGCACTCAAGGCTGGGGTTATTGCGTATTTGCTGAAGTTGTTGAAGGCATGGATATTGTTGAAAAAATCAAATCAGTTGATACCGGTAACCGTGGCCATCATCAAGATGTTCCTCTGGATGAAGTTATTATCGAAAAAGCAGAATTGAGCTAATCCCTATTTCCTTACTAATTGATTGTAAAGGCACTTAACAGTGCCTTCTTTTTTATGACTAAAACTCTTTTTATCGCTGACTTGCATTTAAGTGAAGAGCGCGCAGACATTAGCGAGCTTTTTTTTCATTTTTTACGCACCGAAGCAATTCAAGCACAAGCATTGTATATTCTTGGCGATCTGTTCGAAGTTTGGATAGGCGACGACAATATAACCCCTCTGACGACACAAGTCGCCCGTGAGTTAAAACATTTGCACGACAGTGGCGTTGAAATATTTTTTATTCACGGTAATCGTGACTTTTTACTCGGCCCTAAATATGCAAAAAAGGCCAGCATCACCTTATTGCCTCAATTACAGACGATCAATCTTTATGGCAAGAATGTCTTAATCATGCATGGCGATAGCTTGTGCACATTAGACGTTGAATATCAAAAGTTTCGCACTAAAAGTCGCCGCCGTTGGTGGCAACTAATGATTTTATCACTGCCTTTAGCAGTGCGACGCGCTATTGCTCGTCGGGCGAGAAACCGCTCAGCACAAGTAAACTCGACCAAATCCATGACCATTATGGATGTAACACAGTCCGAGGTTGTCAACCAAATGAAAATAGCTGAAGTCGACGTATTAATTCACGGCCATACTCACCGTCCAGACACCCATACATTTAATATAGGTTCTCAAGCTTCAACCCGAATAGTGTTAGGTGATTGGTATACTCAAGGCAGTGTTTTAACGGTAACGTCGGATGGTTTCACACTAACAAATCAGCCATTTATCTAACGAATATTACCAATCGGTTCATAAATAAAATTTACTTTAGGGAACCCCTTGGCTATTATGCCGTCATAGCAATCATCAAGCGCAATATATAGAGGAACAATGACGTTTAAATCACTTTCAAAATGGCTACTAGTAGCCACAATCACCGTAACCTTGCCTTCATGTGCTTTTGTTGATTGGCTGGTCTATAAACAAGATTTACCACAAGGTAATTTTATTGAACAAAAAGATGTAAATAAACTACGCATTGAAATGAGCAAGCAGCAAGTGGCTTTCTTGATTGGTCGTCCGATCCTTGATGACACCTTTGGTGGCGATAATTGGCGTTATATTTATCGCTTTAAATCAGGCCACAATGCCAAAGTAACCTATAAAGAACTAATCCTTACTTTTAAGCAAAACAAGCTGACTAGCGCCGAGGGCGACTACCAACTTAGTGATGAGTTTTCGACGCCTTTAGCTCAATAACATCTTAACTAGATGCGACTAAATTCAAATGAGTTTAGTCGCTTATTACAGCTCATTTTTAGTGTTCTTACTCGCTTAGAAAAATTTCACTACCCTGCCTTATTTATCAGTCTCGCTCTCCAATGCCGGCGGGAAGCTCGCAAGAATTTTAGCCACCGTTTGGTTTATTTCTTGAGCCCGCTCAACTGGGTTTAGGCGTGTTTTTATCGGTAAACTCAAGCCACCTCGCCAAATCAGCTGCTGATTAGGGCTAAATATATCAATGACCAAACGTCTTTCATCATACCGACGATAAGCGGGATCTAACTGATAGCTTAACCCAAAATAATTGCGATGAAAATGATGTCCAAATCCCAATGTATAGGCTAATTGAGGCTGTAATTGCGGTAACACCTGCTTGACCACCGACGCTTGGTAACTCACGAGTACATCAGCTTTGTGACGCGCTACTTTGATCAGATCTTTAGTCATCAGTTGGTTATCTATCGCATAAACCATCCGTCGATGTGACAATTGACTTAAAAAAAGTTGCGTTGGATCGGTGCCCACAGTGGCCGGTTCAAGCCACGCATACGTGGTGATTTTCTCGAAATTAAAAGCTTGATCGTAATCGACGTTGGCGCGGCTAGCGCACCCAGCTAAGCTTACAACAACGAGGACAAGCATGACCGAAACTGATTTCATTTCTCTATCCTATGACAATAATTAATCGGATTAACCTGAGGTTTTAATCGCAGCTCAGCTTGATTACATCATAAACTAACTTAACTTGCCCTACCCTGTATATCGACAGTCAGCACGCTCCCTCCACACACAACCTCATTAAACACGAAATAGCCACCACGATAACTTATACATAACCCCGAACTAATCTAAACGAACGGCCGTTGATTAGGTCATTTTTGATTTAATTAAGGCAGTCATTATCGACAGGATATAGGAGAGATATTAATCAAAGCTGGAATAACAGAAGAAATGTCGCACATATTTTAGCTAAAACAGAGGGTTAGCTAAAATTCATATCCTGTATATGGCAAGACTTATACAACCTGCCTAGCCTAACTAAAGTAGCACAGTTGGTAAAAAAATCCGTGATCTAAAGCAAAAAACAGCAGGTTAATGACTAAACATGGCAATATTTATATGAATTAACACCCGATATATTGGTTAGTTGATGCTTAGGAGTAACAAGTATCACAAGTTGAGCACAGCGTAACGATCAACGCTTAGCACCGCAAAATAGCCACAGCGTATACTTATCAAACGAATTAACCACAATGCACATTAATTACAATTGGTTAATAAAAATCAATAGCATACCTACTTGTTTTCGCCTTTCGAGACACTGCTCACGGTTACAGTTTTTTATCTACTCTCTAGGGTACATTAAGGTCGGCAACAGCTAAAATAGCTCCGTCGGCAGTGAGCAATCCCTGACCACAAAACTTAAAAAATGTCAAGTGCTAAAATTACAAATCGGGGAACCAAAATGAATATAATAATGGGTATAGTTGGTATTGTTACACTAATACTTATCGCGCTAGCCTTTTCTGAAAACCGCCAGGCCATCAACATTCGAACTGTTGTTTTAGCTTTTATAATTCAAGCTAGCTTAGGCGCGTTTGTGTTGTATGTACCAGCAGGACAATCAATACTCTCAGCAATCGCTGGAGCCGTTCAAGGGGTCATCGACAGCGCCCAAGCTGGGCTAAACTTTATGTTTGGCGGCCTGGTCAGTAATAAAATGTTTGAAGTATTTGGCGGCGGTGGTTTTGTTTTTGCCTTACGCGTATTGCCAATCATTATCTTCTTCTCTGCGTTAATCTCAGTACTTTACTACCTGGGTGTGATGCAATTCATCATCCGAGTACTTGGTGGTGCACTACAACGCGCCCTTAAAATTAGCCGCACAGAATCATTATCAGCTACTGCTAATGTTTTTGTCGGTCAAACTGAAGCTCCGTTAGTTGTTCGCCCATACATTGCCAACATGACTCGTTCAGAGTTGTTTGCTGTAATGGTTGGTGGTCTAGCATCAGTGGCAGGTTCAGTACTTGCTGGTTATGCAAGTCTTGGCATTGAACTGAAATACTTGGTTGCTGCTTCATTTATGGCTGCACCTGGTGGCTTGTTAATGGCAAAACTGATTGTGCCAGAAACCAAGACTCCGACTGAAACATTAGACGACGCGAGTGAAGAGCAAAAACCTGCGAACGTAATTGACGCAGCTGCTTCTGGCGCCGCATCAGGTCTGCAATTAGCATTAAATGTTGGCGCAATGCTACTAGCATTCATCGGCCTTATCGCCTTATTAAACGGCATGGTTGGTTGGGTTGCTGCGCTAGTTGGTTTTGATGGCGTGACCATTCAACAACTACTAGGTTATGCCTTTGCCCCTCTAGCGTTCTTAATTGGTGTTCCTTGGAGCGAAGCAATTCAAGCTGGTAGCTTCATTGGTCAGAAACTAATTGTTAACGAATTCGTTGCTTACATCGACTTTGTTTCAGTTAAAGACAGTTTATCAGCACATACTCAAGCGATTGTTACTTTTGCTTTGTGTGGTTTTGCTAACCTATCTTCAATTGCAATTTTGCTTGGCGGACTAGGTGCTATGGCACCAACACGTCGTACCGAGCTAGCACAGCTTGGTATGAAAGCTGTTTTAGCTGGTAGCTTGTCAAACCTAATGAGCGCGACTCTTGCTGGGTTATTCTTAGCTCTTTAATCCCGCTTATTTCAAAAGTGAGCTCTTGAGCTCACTTTTGAATTTCTTTGTTATTACCCCTTCACTCTTTCTTCACACCCTTTCCACATTCTCTCTCATTGCTACCTAAGATAAAAGGTTGAAAATCAGACAAATATAGATAGAATAGTGCCATAAATATCAAATTATGGATAAAAAATGGAGTATGGCGAGCTGAAGAGCCAGACTGTAAAATTTAATTTACTGCTACCTATATGTTGTTTTATCTTGATTTTTTCTGCCGTCAGTTACTGGGCTAGTATTTCCAATAATGTCTGGCAACAACAACAACGTCAAATTCTTAATCAGCAAACCGTCACTTATTCAATCGAAATAGAAAACAAAATCAAGCATATATTGTCTTCTCATCAACTGATAAAACATAAAATTACCACTGAACAAGGTAAGATGTCCGACATTGAAGAGCTAGTTGATAACCTGTTATCCCACCATCAAGAAATAGTTAGAATCTCTTTTGCGCCCAATTTGTTAACTACCGCAGTATTTCCACGTGCTTATGAGCAGAGCTTAGTTGGCCGACTCGTTAGCCCACCACGTTCAAAAAAAAATCAAGCCAGAGTTTCTGCACGGACATTTTATTCTGTGCCTGTGATAGCCGATAACCAGCAAATGTTATTCACCGTGAATAAGCCATTAGAAATCAATGGAAAATTTTGGGGCTTTGTGTCTTATCAGTTAAATATCACAGAGATCGTCTCACAATTACGCTTAGTGCAACTAAGCAGCGACGGCTACCGCTTTCAATTATCACATATCAGCGCCCATAATAAGTTTATTGTGCTAGCCAGTTCGGAGCAACGATTAGGGCATGTGATATATAACGCCCCTGTACGGGTGCCAGAGGATAATTGGCTATTAGAGATGAGTTACGATAATGATAACTTTATTGCTAAATTTAATATTAGTTGGATTTTCACCTTATTACTGACGTCTTTCATTACCCTAATCATTTATTGGGCATTACTTGAACCTCGACGGGTCCGCCGTCAGTTATTGCGCGCGACAACAGCACTGAACAGTCGTAATCATTTGTTTGATACCGTATTAGATAATATGAGTGAGGGTATTATCGTGTGTAATGACGATGGCGAAATATATTTGTCCAATCACGCCGCTAAACAGCTTTATGGCAGCGATGATAAACAGTATTTAACCGGTGATGCTAAAACTGAAAACCTTGCCAACAATACGGTCGAAAACCTAGTCAACGGCTTGCTTCATAAAGCACTTTATCGTGGTGAGGAACTTGAGGTAGAAACAGTTATTACGCCGCCTAGTCGGCTACCTGTAACCTTAAAATCACAAAGTAAGCTAATTTATCAAGATAACAAACTGCTTACTGGTGCAATGATATTAATTGAAGACATAACTCAATTAAAACAAGCAACTAATGCACATACTAGCCGCAATGTTATTTTGGATATGCTGGCCCACGAAAAACCAATTAATAGTATTTTTGAACACATTATCAATGATATTGAGTCTAAGTTTGATGATATTGCGGGCGCAGTATTACTGACCGATCATAACAACAGGCGGTTTGTTGAAGTGATTGCGCCCAAACTAGCCAATAATTTTCATCAGTCACTAACAGAACTTGAAATTGGCGAGCGGGTAATATCCTGTGGTAGTGCCGCTTATTTAAATAAAATGGTTATCGTTGAAGATGTTTTAACTCATCCTTACTGGATCGATTTTAAACATATTTCATGGAACAACAGTATTCGTTCAGCATGGTCCAATCCTATTCATAGTGCGAGCGGAGAATTGTTGGGCTGTTTTGATATTTATTCAAAAATCGTCAATCCGGCGTCACCCGCGTTGGTGCTTGCACTCAAAGAAGCAGCAACTTTAACGGCATTAGCGATTGAGCGTCACCGCGATAGTCAAAGGTTGCGTAAAATATCGCTTGCGGTACAACACAGTCCAAACGCCTTGCTGATTATCGATCGCTGTTTGAACATTGATTATGTTAACCCTAAATTTTGTTTGCTTACGGGTTATCAAGCGGCAGAATTGGTCGGAAAACCCTACAATAAATTAACCTCCTCCAAGGACAATACCGCTCTGCAGGAAGAGATCTGGCAATGTGTCACTCAAGGTAAAGATTGGCGTGGCGAAATAAAAAGTATCAAGAAAAATGGCGATGCCTATTGGGCATATGATCATATATCACCGATAAAAAATGCCCAAGGCACCATTACAAAGTTTGTCATTGTTCAAGAAGATATTACCGAAAATAGACACCAAACCAGCCAATTTGATTATCAGCTGAACCATGACATGTTAACGGGCTTAATCAACACGCACGGTTTCAATAAAAATGTCCTGCTAGCTATTGATTCGGCCAAGTTAGAACATAATCAACACGCCATTTGCGTCGTAGACTTAGACAATTTTAATCAGATTAATCGCCAATGCGGTCAAACTGCCGGTGACGAATTTTTGCGCCAGATTGCGGCTATCTTCCGCAATCATTTACGACAACGAGATACCCTAGCCCGGCTTAATGCTGATCAGTTTGCCATTTTAATGAAAGATTGTTCGCTAGAATCTGCCAGACGGTGTTGTGATGAGTTATTAACTTTGTTAGAAGACCATAAATTTATGTGGCAAACCAACCAGTTATCTATTACCGGCCGCATTGGCATTACCTGGATTGATCAGAACAGTGAAAGCTATGAACAGTTAATGGTGCAAGCTGATTTAGCCTGTTTTCAAGCGAAAATCGGTGGCGGTAATCAGACCATTCTTTATCAACGAGTCGATCAACCAAACGTCAACTTGTTTGGCGATGCTTATTGGGCCAATAAAATTAGAACGGCGTTGGAAAATAATAACTTTATCTTGTATGTGCAAACCAGCAGTCATTTGTTGACCACAGAAGATACCGCGGGTATTGAAATATTAATTCGTTTAAAAGATGGTAATAAGCTCATTTTTCCAAAACAATTTTTATCCGCTGCTATTCGCTATAATTTAGCGTCGCAATTAGATTTATGGGTCATCGAACATACTCTGCAATGGATGAGCCGCCACAGTAAGCAACTGAAATCAATAAATAGTATATCGATCAATTTAAGTTCAGCGTCTTTTGGTGACGATTCACAACTGATAAAAATCATCTCAATTATCGAGCAGCATAAAGACTTAGCTAAACATTTAGTCTTTGAAATAACCGAATATATCGCATTATCTAGTCTTTCTAAAGCTTATAACTTCATTGAATCTTTACATCAATACGGGGTTAACTTTGCGCTTGATAATTTTGGCAATGGTAATTTATCTTTTGCCCAGATGCGCGATATCCCGATTTGTCGAGTAAACATTGATGGCCATTTAATTAACAGTATTGTCGACAACAAAGTTGCTCGAGTACAAGTACAATCAATTGCCGCAATGGCCAGAGTAATGAATATAACAACAATGGCCAAACATGTTGAAAATCCTGAGCTAATCCCACTATTAAAAGAGCTATCGATCGACGTTATTCAAGGGTTTTATCACAGTAAACCACTGCCAATTAGTTCACTTTTAACCAACCAACATTTCATTATTGATGCTCAAGAGCAGTGACAAACTAACCTAAATCACTTGAAATAAAATATGAATGACATATTATGTCGTTAATATTTTAAACTTGGAATTTTAATGAAACGTATTGCCCTATTTTTACTCACCAATATCGCTGTGATGGTCGTATTAAGCATCGTACTAAGTGTTATATTTAGTGTCTTTGGCCTTGACCGTTCAAGCATAACTGGCCTATTAGTCTTAGCCGCAGTCTTTGGCTTTGGTGGTTCGATTATATCGCTGTTAATGTCTAAATGGATGGCTAAACGTACTACCGGTGCCCAAGTCATCACACAGCCTAAAAACGAAACAGAGCACTGGTTATTAGACACTGTTGCCACTCAAGCTAAATTGGCTAATATTACGATGCCTGAAGTCGCAATATACCCAAGTGAGGACATGAATGCTTTTGCTACCGGTGCAAGTCGCAATAAAGCCTTGGTTGCTGTTAGTAGCGGTTTATTAAATCAAATGAGCCGCGACGAGGTTGAAGCCGTTTTAGCCCATGAAATAAGCCATGTTGCCAACGGTGACATGATTACTTTAGCCTTGATCCAAGGGGTCGTAAATACCTTTGTAATTTTCGCTGCTCGCCTAATTGCAGGTGCAATCGACAGTGCAACTAAAGACGAAGACGGTGAAGGCGGGTTAGGCACCATCGCTTATTTTGGCGTGGTTATCGCTTTAGAAATGGTATTTGGGGTGTTGGCCAGTGTCGTGGTTGCTTACTTCTCGCGTCAGCGTGAATTTAAAGCCGACGAAGGCGCTGCTAAGCTAACGTCAAAGCATAAAATGCGCGCGGCGTTAGAGCGTTTAAACCGTGGTAATGAGAGCCAGATGGAATCAAGCATGATGGCGCTTGGCATCAATGGCAAGCAAGGTTTCTCGCAATGGTTGATGAGTCACCCGCCTCTTGAACAACGGATTAAAGCATTAAGTTAAGCTATTACAGCAAATCACGGTAGCCGCAAGGTGCCGTGAGCTTTATTCGGTGCAGTATTTATTACTTAATTATCAAGTTAGCTATCAACTCAAACTTCAATGTTTTTCATAAGCCCGCTGACCAAATTAGCGCATTTTACAACAACGCTATTTAGTGTTTCTCTCAAGCATTGCCCTTTTAGCCGCCAGTTTTAGGTTAGCTATGATTTATTTGATTTAGCAGTCTTATCTTTGCGGATACTTGCTATTACGACTTGAAATAATGTAATCGTTAGATAAAAGCAGCTGCCTATTATTAGTGTATAAAGATAACTTAAATATCCCCACACACAGGCTTCTGAACGATGCCCTGACAACTGACATACTAAGTATATATCAACTATCGCATATATCAGGGGCATAAGTGCTAATAAAAATACCTTCCAGTTCCTGTTCCATATCAGCACAGACAAGCTAGTGATAAATAATAAAATTAGCAGCCAAATAATCATTAAAACTTGCGCAACAGTGTTGTTAACTTGTCATTCAAAAGCATAGGCAGCGACATCTTAATTTATAAAGTATCACGAACGCGTTTTTTAGCAATACCATGCTCACGCAGTTTATTGGCTATCGCGGTATGAGAGATCCCGAGCTTTTTAGCTAATAATCGAGTACTAGGATAGGCTGGGTACAACCGCCGTAATATATCAGCTTCAAATTGTTTGGTTGCCTGATCTAACGTGCCCTCGAAGCTGTCATCAAAATAGCCAAAAGCTTGATTAAATGATGGTAGGCTCAAATGTTCAACCGTCAGTTCAAACGTATTGTCTGCCAAGCTAATACCGCTATATATTGCTTGTTTAAGCTGCCGCACATTGCCAGGCCAGCCATAATTTAACAGATGATCGCGACCAGGTTGAGATAATCGTACTACTGTGCTCGATAATTGTTGGCTGTATATTTCAACAAAATGCTCCGCCAAGGCAATTATGTCCTTACGACGTTGATTCAGCGGTAATATATTTAGGCATAGGCCATTAATACGATAATAAAAGTCTTCTCGCATTGCACCCGTTTGACATAACTGAGCCAAGTCTTGTTGCGAAGAACAGATAATCCGGACATCGGCTACCCTGTCGACGGTGCTGCCAATTGCACGGTACGTATCGGTTTCAAGCAACCCTAATAACATACCTTGGTGCGCTAAAGATAACTCAGATATTTGATTTAAAAAGAGCGTGCCCCCTTCACATTTCGCCAGTAAACCCTGCTCTGCTGATGAAACGTCCTGAGTAAAACTTTGGTTTGGCGCCGATTGGCCAAACAACTCCAGCTCAGCCGTTAGTGGCGACAAATTAGCACAATTGAGCACCACAAATGGTTTGTTGTGTCGTGAGCTAGCCGCGTGACATGCCCGCGCCAACAGTTGTTTACCACTACCTGTTTGACCTTGAATTAAAATGGGTGCTTGGCACGTCGCGAATATTCCGGCCTGTTTAATCAGGGTTTTCATCGACGGAGATTGCGCAATTACCGGGCGAAAACTATCAGAGCCATTCAGTGGATTACTGCGTTGGTTAAGGGCGTTATATTGCTTACCGATTCTAACGGATGATTTTAATATCACGACGGCACCGGTTAAGATATCAGCCTCTTCTTCACCATCAGAAAAATAGACCGGCATGATTTCAGCTAAATATTCAATCGTTGCAACCGTCACTTTACACACTTGCGGCGTAACATCGTCACTGGCTAGCCACTTACTAAATGAAAAGCCACTTATCCATTGTTGTAATGAGCTCGCGGTTAATACCTGATCTTGGCATTGTAACAAACTAATTCCGGCTTCATTGGCCCGAGTTATTTGCCCTTTGGCATCAATTGAAAAAATAGGATCCGGAATGGTTTTTAATAATGTTAGTAAACCATAATGCTCTTGCTCGGAAGGTAAATGTGGTACCCGTCGTACATCATTTACGCCTTCAATCTTTCGGATATTGAGCATCAGAGACTGAAATTCACTAAATTCTAATTTTGGAAAGTGAACGTAAATCCGGCCGGTTTGATCAGCATCGATTGCACGCAAGTTAAGATCAAAGCTGGCCAATAGCGTTAATATTTCTCGCGCAATGCCCAAACGGTTTTCACAAATGACTTCTAAACGCACAATAGATCCTCAATGATTAACAGTGAGCTACAGTGTAAACATATCTTTACTAATGATTCAAGGGAGTTACTTAGGGTAAGTCGGAAAACTTATACAAATTTAATCAATAAAAGTAACCGAAAATGCCGACTCAAGGCTTTGAGTCGGCAGGATAATAGGCGCTGGTTTATGGCATCAAGATATCTTGATCGGCACCTTCTTTTTCTACTTCAACCGGAATTAAGTCTTCTTTGGTGATTCCTAGTCCTAGGGCGACCGAAGAAGCAACATAAATCGACGAATAAGTACCAACGAATACGCCAAATAACAAGGCCGTTGCAAAACCGTGGATTAAAGCACCGCCTTGTAAAAACAGCGCTAACAACACAAAAAT
Source organism: Gammaproteobacteria bacterium (assembly GCA_013214945.1). Lineage (NCBI taxonomy): Bacteria > Pseudomonadati > Pseudomonadota > Gammaproteobacteria > Gammaproteobacteria bacterium. Next base: position 120,094 of record JABSRT010000012.1, on the reverse strand, counting down.
GGTCGTTAGTGAGGTAATGAAGGTACGACTTAAGGTTTGCGTTAATGAAATGTCAATCACTTCACTCGGAGAACCCGTACGTAACTTTCTAAAGTTTTCACGAATACGATCCGACACCACGATAGTATCATTTAACGAATAGCCAATAACCGCTAGAATAGCCGCTAACACCGTTAAATCAAACTCTAACTGCAGAACAGAGAATAGACCCAAAGTAATGATAACATCGTGCGCTAAGGCTGCTACTGCACCTAGCGCAAAACGCCATTCAAAACGTAACGAGACATAAATCATGATACAGATAAGCGCCGTTAGCATTGCTAAGCCGCCTTTTTCGGTCAACTCGCCGCCCACTTTAGGGCCAACAAATTCGATCCGACGCATCTCAACTTGATCGCCAGTACCTGCTCTAAGCGCCGCAAGCACATCACTGCCAATAGTTTCATTGTTGATATCAGCCCTTGGAGCTAAACGAACCAAGACATCACGTGGACTACCAAAGTTTTGAACTATCGCGTCAGAAAATCCTGTTTCTGCCAGTATCGTTCTAATTTTTTTTAAGTCTGCATCTTGATTAAAGCCAACTTCAATCACGGTGCCACCGGTAAAGTCTAATCCCAAATTTAGCTTAAACGTCGCTAAACTAAGCACACTGGCGATTATCAACAGCACCGAGGCAGCCATGGCCACCTTACGTTGCTTCATAAAGGCGATAGTGGCTTTTGCTTTAAAAATTTGAAACATCACAATCTCCTAAATTGATAATTTATCAATGCGTTTGCCACTAACATACCAGTTGACAATAGCGCGTGTAACCACTACCGCGGTAAATACCGAAGTAACAATACCTATTGATAACGTCACCGCAAAACCTTTGATCGGGCCAGCGCCAAACGAAAACAAAATAATAGCTGCAATCAAGGTCGTAATGTTAGCATCGAAAATAGTCGAGAATGCCGCCTCATAACCATGATGAATTGCCTGCTGTGGCGAACGCCCTGCGGCAAGTTCTTCTCTGATCCGTTCAAAAATTAGCACATTAGCATCAACTGCCATACCAACGGTCAAAACGATACCAGCCATGCCAGGCAACGTTAACGTTGCACCAGGGATCATTGACATCACCCCAAGAATCAACACCACATTGACCGCTAGTGCAATATTAGCAACCACCCCAAAACCGCGGTAGTAAACCAACATAAACAACAGCACAGCCATTAAACCGTAAGCGATTGCTGATGCACCTTGCTCAATGTTTTCTTGGCCTAAGCTTGGACCAACAGTACGCTCTTCAATAATTTGAATCGGTGCACGCAAGGCACCTGCTCGCAATAATAAAGACAACGAACGCGCTTCTGCTGGGCTATCAAGACCGGTAATCACAAAGTTACGACCTAAACGATCATTGATCGTCGCAACACTGATAACTTCCTCAACTTTCTTAAGGATTTTCTTACCGTTTTTGTCTGTTTTGCCCGTAGGTTTATACTCAATAAATACCGTAGCCATTGGCTTGCCAATATTATTCTTGGTGCCTTCGGACATTTTATGGCCGCCCTTAGCATCAAGTTTAATACTCACTTCAGGTTGTGAAGATTGACTAAAGCCCGATTGTGCACCCGTAATATGGGTACCGCGCAGCATGATCTCTTTCTTAAGCACAACAACACCGCCTTCACGACGCTGGTAGAGCTTAGATCCGGCTGGTACATTACCATTACTTTGAGCACGATCGTCAACCATATGGAACTCAAGTGTCGCTGTGGCACCTAAAAGCTCTTTGGCGCGCGCAGTATCTTGAATACCGGGTAACTGAACAACGATACGATCGTCACCCTGACGTTGAACATCAGGTTCAGCAACCCCTAGCTCGTTAACACGGCTACGAATAATCGTAATATTTTGTTCAACAGCTGCAAGCTTAGTCTCACGTAATAATTGATCACTCATCCGTGCACGAATAGCTAATGGTTCAGTGCTAGGTTGATGGAATACCGTGGTGCGATAATTAGTCTTAAGCAATGATAAAGCGACGTCTAAAGTCTTTTGATCACGAAACTTAAGTATCACACCATCAGAGTTGAGACGAATCGATTTATAGCGAATCTTGTCTTGACGTAAATCAGACTTAAAATCCAACACCATTTGCTGACGCGTGGTTTTAAGTAAATCATTCATATCAACTTCCATTAGGAAGTAAATACCACCACGTAAATCTAAGCCTAGATTAAGTGGTGATGCACCAATAGCATTTAACCAACCCGGAGTGGTCTGCGCCATATTAAGAGCGACAGTAAACTTGTCACCAAGTAGGGCTATTGCAGCTTCACGTGCCTTAAGTTGATCTTTTAGTCCGTTAAAACGAACTAAAACCTGACCATTTTCCAGTACGGCTGACTTAACATCAAAATTACTGGTCAGCTTTCTTTGGATCCGTTCAAACGTTGGTAAATTAACATCAGCACCACGGATCCCAGATATTTGCAAGGCGTGATCCGGCTCGTAAAGGTTGGGGGTAGCATAAAGCATGCCCACCAATACGGTCAAAGCAACCAGCAGGCTCTTCCATAATGGGTATTTATTTAGCATCTCAACTCCCTGAGTTATAGAGACTTCATTGTGCCTTTTGGCAATACAGCCGAAATGTAGTCTTTCTTGATGGTGACTGTTAAGTCAGTGCTAATATCAATGTGAACGTAATCGTTGTCTTCTGCGATTTTGCTAATTTTACCGATAAGGCCACCGTTTGTTAGCACTTCATCGCCTTTAGTCATTTCTGACATTAGGCTTTTATGCTCTTTAACGCGCTTAGCTTGTGGGCGATAAATCATAAAATAGAAAATAAGACCAAATACCGCAATCATGATAAGGCTTGCGTACTCGCCACCTGGTGCTGCCTGAGCGCCTTCTGCTGCCATCGCACTTGAAATAAACATAACTTCCCCTTTCTCTTATAATTAAAATTAAAAAATAACTGCGCCCTCATCACAAGATTCGGGCAGTACCTCAATTAACTGAGGTTAAAAGTCTAACTCTGGAACTTCTTTACCCTGGCGGGCATAGAACTGTTGGACATAGTCCTCGAGTTTGTTTTCTTCGATTGCACTGCGTAACTCCGACATAATACGCTGATAAAAGCGTAAGTTATGAATAGTATTAAGCCGTGCGCCTAAGATTTCATTACATTTGTCAAGGTGGTGTAAATAACCTCGACTATAGTTTTTACAGGTATAACAATCACATTCACTGTCTAGTGGTGATGCATCTGTTTTATGCTTAGCATTACGGATTTTAACAATTTCAGTGGTGGTAAATAAATGACCATTACGGGCATTACGGGTCGGCATAACACAGTCGAACATATCAACACCGCGTCGAACCCCTTCCACCAAATCTTCTGGCTTGCCAACACCCATTAAATAGCGTGGCTTATCTTCCGGTAATTTTGGTAAAACATGACGCAAAATTCTATGCATGTCTTCTTTTGGTTCGCCAACGGCCAGTCCGCCAACCGCATAACCGTCAAAACCAATATTGGTTAAACCGTCCATCGAAATGTCGCGTAAGTCTTCATAAACACCGCCTTGGATAATACCAAACAACGCGTTAGGATTTTCTAACCGGTCAAATTCATTGCGCGAGCGCTGCGCCCAACGTAGTGACATTTCCATTGACTGCTTCGCTTCTTCCCAAGTCGCTGGGTATGGCGTACATTCGTCAAAAATCATTACAATATCAGAGCCAAGATCGTATTGAATGCTCATTGATACTTCGGCGTCCATGAAGACTTTTTCACCGTTGATCGGCGAACGAAAATGGACACCTTCTTCTGTTATTTTACGCATAGCGCCAAGGCTAAAGACTTGAAAACCACCTGAATCGGTGAGGATTGGACCCTGCCAATTCATAAAACCGTGTAAATCACCATGGGCACGCATTACTTCCATCCCTGGGCGTAACCACAGGTGAAAGGTATTGCCCAATAGAATTTCAGCACCACTTTCAGTGACTTCTTCAGGCGTCATGCCTTTAACCGTGCCGTAAGTACCTACTGGCATAAAAGCTGGCGTTTCGACCGTGCCACGTTCAAATTGAAGTTGGCCTCGACGCGCGCGACCATCTGTATTAAATAACTTAAATTTCATAATTCACCTTGTCAGAGAGACAGTCTGACACTTTTACTACTATTGAGATAAGGGCGACCAGCCAGAAAATCAAGGCCGCCCAATGATTAAATTATTGATTCGATTGCTTTGTAATAAACATCGCATCGCCGTAACTAAAGAAACGGTATTGCTGCGTAATAGCATGCTGATAAGCAGCCATTACATTATCGTAACCAGCAAAGGCACTAATAAGCATAATCAAGGTTGATTCAGGTAAATGAAAGTTGGTGACCATCGCATCGATCACCTTAAATTCGTAACCCGGATAGATGAAAATATCACTGTCACCGTAAAATGGAGCCAATGGCATGCCCTGCGCCGCCGCTTGTTGGGCTGCACTTTCAATCGAGCGAACTGAAGTCGTCCCTACCGCTACTACTCGACCACCACGCGCCTTAGCGGCATTGATCTGTTCGATAGTTTGCGGGGAGACTTCAATATATTCTTTGTGCATTTTATGATCTAACACCGAGTCAACTTTGACTGGCTGGAAAGTACCCGCGCCAACATGCAGGGTGACAAATGCCACCTCGACTCCTTTAGCAGTCAATTGGTCTAATAAATCTTGGTCAAAATGCAAGCCCGCAGTCGGGGCAGCGACCGCACCAGGATTCTTGTTATAGACCGTTTGATAACGTTCTGTATCACTGTCTTCAGCAGGGCGGTCGATATAAGGAGGTAATGGCATGTGGCCAACGTCTTCCAAAATCTCAAGTACACTGCGCGGATCATCAAATTGTAATTCGAATAACGCATCATGGCGTGCGACCATTGTTACCTCTACGCCACCATCAAGAATGATTTTGCTGCCTGGTTTTGGTGACTTACTCGCGCGAACATGCGCTAAAACACAGTGCTCATCAATAATACGTTCGATCAGGATCTCTAACTTGCCACCCGTGGCTTTACTGCCAAAGATGCGCGCAGGGATCACCCGAGTATCATTGAAAATCATTAGATCGCCGGCATTAAGCTGGCCAACTAAATCAGGAAATTTACCATCAGTCAATTGACCGTTATTACCATCAAGGGTTAATAAGCGGCTCGCACAGCGCTGAGCTTGCGGGTAACGGGCAATGAGTTCATTAGGCAGGTCGTAAGAAAAATTCGATACTTTCATCAATATAGTCAATCACAGTAATATAGCGGGGCTAGTCTATTATCGCCACTGCGATATAGCAAGCAATACAGACAATAAATCAGAGGCAATGATGACAAAATTAAGCAATTTAAATCACTTAATGTTAGCTCGAGGGATATTTTAGTGGGTAGGAGGACTATAAAACTAAAAAAGGGGTTAGATCAGCACTAGCGGCTGTGCAATGAGACTAACAACTCAGCTTCGGCCCGTGGCAATTCACATTCACGAACAATTTCATCGACATCGGCACCGCGCTCAACCAGTTTCATCGCATGGCTGTACAAACGAGATTGTGGATCGTGATATTGAGACTGAGACTGAATTTCGTCTTGCCGTTCAATCGCTTGAGCTAGTTTACCTTCAACTTCCTGAACTCTTGAACCAACACCAAGCGAACCACATCGAATTTCATGAAGCTCAGTTTTTAGATTAGCGATTTGACGCTGTTGCTCTTTAAATAATAACTTAAGTGCCTCCACTTGTCGCTTAAAGCGACGGTGGCTCCACCAATTAAAACTAAAAAGCAACACCATGAGTAAAGCGCTTGAACTGACAACAATATCAATCATCATTACTACTACTCATGATCAAACTACAGCTCGGATTAGAACGATGACAATTCATCCCATTCTTCATCGCAGAGCAATTTATCCAGATCAACTAAAATCAGTAATTCATTGTCACGATTACAAACGCCACGAATAAATTTAGCGCTATCGTCTGTACCAACATTTGGCGCAGGCTCAATTTCTGACGCTTTCATATAAACAACTTCAGCGACACTGTCGACCAAAATACCAATCACCTGTTTATTAGACTCAATGATCACAACCCGAGTATTATCGGTTATTTCGTCCGGCATTAAGCCAAAACGTGCACGAGTATCGATGACAGTAACAACATTACCGCGCAAATTGATAATGCCTAACACATAACTCGGCGCGCCCGGTACAGGCGCTATATCTGAGTAACGTAATACTTCTTGAACTTGCATAACGTTAACACCGTAAGTCTCATTTTCTAAACGAAACGTTACCCATTGTAATACTTCATCATTATCCACTTTAGTTCCTGCGATATCTTTTTCTATACTCATTTGAACGTTCCTCTGATTGCATACGAGACATTAGCCATTATTATCACTTAACAATTGGACTAATGCATCTACGGCTAACAAGCCACACATCCGTTGTTTTACTGTTCCGGCCAACCATGGACTTTTTTTAACACCAGTTCGCCATTTTATATCTTCGTAACTTAAGGTACAGCTGTCGATAAGCTCCTCACACAAAAGCCCCCAATTACTGTCTCCTAATACAATAATATACTTATAATTTAACGATTGTTCTAGTTCGGATTGGCCTTTTTCGTCGAATATGTACTTTACAGTGTCGATAACACTGATATTTTCGCCTCGTTCGACCTGAACACCATGAAACCAACTTGGTTTACCAATTAATTTGGTTACCTCACGCAATGGATAAATAGCACGTAATTTAATTAATGGCACCGCCATTGTGACTCCGGCGACCTTAAAATATAACACAGGAAAGGACTCCGCCATTTCCGATTCCAAGGTATTGGTCTGTAACGGCGACACAACCAACGACTTAGTAACATCAGGTGTCTCTTCAATGGCAGGCAGCACAGTTACATCAGGCTCAGTTACATCGGTCTTAGCTGGATTTACCGGCGGTGGTTGCGGCAACGCTTGCTCGAGCTCATCGCTAATAACAATTTCTGGGGCCGTTTCACTGACCGCAGCGAGTAACTCAGCCAAAGGCTTTTGTTCTAATTCTCTAACCGGTTTGTTATCTTCTAACAGGGTCGAAAAAAAATCGGTAATAACTTTTGTAGAACGTCTATTCATGCCAGTTACCTAACCAACGTTTTCGGTTGGGCACGATCAAGCGACATTAAGTAATTTAATAACTGCCCATAAGCAACCACACCACGACTTCTCGGTTTAAATTGCGGTAATGGTAAATGATGCTCACTGGCATCGCGAAATTGGGTGTCAACCGGGATCACTAAGTCCCACACCCGATCACCGAACTCCTGACGCATTTTCTCTAACGACTCAGGCGCCGCTTTAGTGCGTCGATCGTACATAGTCGGTAATATCGTGTAACTGTAATCGTTGTTTTTCGAGCGCTGCATAATCAATAAGGTTTTAATCATTCGTTCAAGCCCTTTAAAGGCCAGATATTCAGTTTGAACCGGTACTAAAACACGACTACTGGCCGCTAGTGCATTAACCATTAATACCCCCAGCACTGGGGAGCAGTCGACAATTGCGTAATCATACTTATCTTCAACAAAAGATAAGATTCGCTTTAAAATGAGCCCCATGCCTTCTTGATGTCCAAGTTCCCGGTCAATTGTCGCCAAAGCCATCGATGACGGAATTAAGTCGAGATTTTCGACTTGAGTTTGCAAGATCACCTTATCAAGGAAACGGCTGGTGAATTTAGCCGGGCAGGTAAACAAATCATACAAAGTATATTGCAACTCATCACAGTCATAACCTAATGAAAAACCCATCGATGAATGCGGATCAATATCGACTAGCAGTACTTTTTTTCCACGCTTAGCCATCAGCCCAGCGAGCGTTATCGCGGTTGTTGTTTTACCAACCCCACCTTTTTGATTCGCGACGGTCCAGACTTTCACCCGGCTATTCCCCATTCCTTGTTGTGATACGTAAGCCACCGTGGGGTAGCTCAATAATTTTTACTTCATTGTCTGTTGCAGGTGCAATCACCGCGGTTTCAATATCAGCTGTGACCGCTGCAGCAGCAATAATCGTTTTTTCTGGCGGCTGCCAGGCATAACGACTAACAGCAATCACCACCCGACGATTGCTTGAGCGGGTTTGCTCATCAATATTTGCCACTTTGGGTTTATACTGACCATAGGCTTCAATCGCTAAGCGCTGCGGCGCTACCTCTAATTGCTGTAACAATTCAACAATTGCGCTGGCTCGGGCAGAAGACAACTGCCAATTGGATTTAAATTGTTCATTGTTGATCGGTTGGTCATCGGTATATCCCCTGACATGAACAAAATTATTGGCAGGAGCAATAGTCTTAACGACCTTTCTCAGCAAATCTATCGTCGCAGGACGGGTCGCTGCACTGGCACTGCCAAATAACAAGCCACCGCTAAATTCGATAGTCAACCAATTATCGTCTTGTTCTATCTTGGCATACCCATCTTCAAGCACTTCGAGCAAATCGGTTTGTAACTTTTCAACCATCGACGAAAAAGGTGTACCTTCGAGCTTTTTGTCTAAATTAATTAACTGACTATCGCCTTCGACCGGCTCAGTACCAGCTTCATTAAGCAAACCTTTGTTAAATAATTGTACTTCTAACAGCTGATCGCTTGAATCTAGCAGCGAATCACTGACATTATTGAGTTGATTACCCAGTGCACCCTGTTTATTTTGGCCATCTAAGTGAAATATGGTGCCAAATGACTGAGATAAGATCGCATAATTTTCTTCTTTAACAATCGCAAAAGCGTACAACACCACAAACACCGCAAATAACAGCGTCATGTAATCTGCGTACGAAATTAACCAACGTTCAGTATGGGTATTGTCTTGTAATGAACTACGTCGTTTACTGTTAAGTACCATAGTTAACCTGATAGGCATCAAGACGGCGTTTGAGTATTGTCGGGTTTTCACCCTGATTAATTAACAGTACGCCTTCAAGCACCATTTCATAATAGAGTGCTTGTTGAAACACCAAGTTGCGCAGTTTATGGTGAATGGGTAAATATAATAGATTTGCAAAACCAACCCCGTAAATAGTCGCGACAAAGGCTGTAGCAATACCGCCGCCGAGCGCTTCTGGTTGGTCAAGGTATTGCATCGATTGAATTAATCCAAGTACCGCACCGAGAATTCCCAATGTTGGGCTATAGCCGCCCATTGCCTCAAATACTTTAGCGCTATGACCTAATTCGTCACGTTTAAAGAAAATACGCGTTTCTAAGGTTTGTCTAATGTGCTCAGGATCTGTGCCGTCGATAAGCAACATTAAGCTTTCGCGGATCATTGGATCTTGTTCCGCTTCAAGCTCGTTTTCAAGGACCAGAAAACCATCACTGCGCGCAATATGCGACCAACGTGTCATTGTTTCGACCCGCTGCCCAATCGCGAGTTTCGGCGGCCATACAATCCATTTTAACATCGCAAAGCTACGCTTAAATTGATGCCAAGGCGTTTGGATCATAACGGCAGCTATAGTACCCAAGACCACAATTAATAACGCAGGCAAGTTATAAAGTGCTGCAATTGCCCCACCTTCTAACATGTGGCCACCGACCACAGTACCTAGCGCAAGGATCAGGCCAATAACACTGAGTCTATCCACTGGTCATCTCTTTAACAATCGCAGCGCCAATATCAGATATAGAGAAAACTTGATCGGTTAAGCCAGCTTTAGCAACGGCTTGCGGCATACCATACACCACACAGCTAGCTTCATCTTGGGCCCAGACAGAACCACCTTTGCCTGCGAGTAATCTAGCCCCATCACAGCCGTCTGATCCCATGCCTGTTAATACGACGGTCAATACTTTACCTTCGTTATTTTTAGCAATAGATGCAAAAGCGACATCCGCACTGGGTTTATAATTTAAATGATCAGGTCCGGGTGTCACTTTGAGCCGCCGACTACGTTCAAGCAACATTTGCTGGCCGCCGGGCGCCAAATAAGCAAAGCCTGGTTTTAACATATCGCTATCTTGAGCCTCTTTAACCGAAATTTTACATAATCGATTAAGACGCTCGGCAAAAGCTCCTGTAAAAGCCGCTGGCATATGCTGGATTAGAATAATAGGATAAGGGAAATTCGCTGGTAATTTTAACAAAACTTCCTGTAATGCTACCGGACCACCGGTCGACGATGCGATAGCCAACAGACTATATCGTTTGCCACTGGCTTTAAAACTGGTCAACTCGTTCTTTTTAGCGACGTTACGTTCAACAGTCGGCTTAATTGCACGAGTGCGCAGTGTTGATGCCGTGGTAACATCTGGTGCGGCGGTTCGCCCAGTTCTAACAATTGGCCGGACAAGCTTACGTGGTAGACGCTTACCAACAATGGCACGAATACGATTGGTGATTAATTCCGCAGCTACTTTACCTGTTCCTGCGATTTCTTCAAATTTTTTCGGCAGAAAATCAGCCGCCCCAGCATCAAGCGCATCTAACGTCGCTTTCGCGCCATCATGAGTCATTGATGAAAACATTAATACTGGCATTGGTTGCTTATTCATGATTTCACGAACAGCTGAAATACCGTCTAACACTGGCATTTCGATATCCATCATCACAACATCGGGCTTTAGTCTCAGCGCTTTGTCGACGCCTTCACGACCATTTTTTGCAAAGTCAATTACCTCCATGTCAGCCGTCGATTCGATAATTTCACTAATGCGACGACGAAAAAAATGAGAGTCATCGACTATCAAAACCTTAATACTCATTAATAGGTCACCCTCCGACCGATTATATTGATAACACACGTTGTTAGTATTGCGAAGTATCATAACCTCACACAGCTGAGAACTTTACCCACTGAGGCGTAAAGTCCTCAATACTAAAGCGAGTTATGCATATTTATTCAACAGACCGCCAATATCAATGATCAGCGCGATACTGCCATCACTGGTAATGGTTGCACCAGAGATACCTGGTGTACCGTGTAATAATGCACCTAGCGGCTTAATGACCACTTCTTCTTGTCCAACGAGACCATCAACAACAAAACCGACATGCTGTGGACCAATTTGAACAATCACGACATGACCGCCCTGGCTTTTATCGTTACAACCTGCGACATTTAGCCATTGACCAAGATAAAATAATGGAATAGCTTTGCCGCGCACGACGATGGTTTGTCGACCGTCAACCATATTAGTCTTAGATAAATCTAAATTAAATATTTCGCTAACTGCCGCCAAAGGTAAAGCAAATGGCTGCTTACCAATGGTTACCATTAAGGTTGGCATAATTGCTAAGGTCAATGGCACCGTGATATCTAATGTGGTGCCCACACCTCTTTCTGACGTTATCTTAACCGTACCGTTTAGTTGGGTGATTTTAGTTTTCACTACATCCATGCCAACACCACGACCAGAAATATCAGAAATTTCTGTTTTGGTCGAAAAACCTGGGGCAAAAATCAAATTAAAGGCTTCTTCATCAGACATTCTAGCCGCAGATTCCTCGTCGAGTACGCCACGAGTAATTGCAATTGACTTAAGTTTCTCAGGATCCATGCCGGCGCCATCATCGACAATCGACAATTTAATGTGATCGCCTTCTTGCGAGGCTGACAATATAATGGTGCCGTTACGCGTTTTGCCTGATGCTTCACGATCATCAGGCATTTCAATACCGTGATCAACTGAATTACGCACCAAGTGAACCAAGGGATCGGCCAAAGCCTCAACCAAGTTTTTATCCAGATCGGTGTCCTCACCAACCATGGTTAAGGTGATCTCTTTTTCCAGTTTTCGGGCCATGTCTCGAACAACCCTTGGGAAACGTCCAAAGACCTTCTTGATTGGTTGCATACGAGTCTTCATTACTGATCCTTGCAGATCAGCAGTAACCATATCCAGATTCGCGACAGCCTTAGACATTTCTTCATCGCCACTGGCTAAACCTAAGCTAACCAAACGATTACGAACTAAAACCAACTCACCGACCATGTTCATAATTTCATCAAGTCTGGCAGTATCAACACGAACGGTAGTTTCAGCTTTAGGCGGAGCAGAAGCACCGCCCGATTTTTTCTCACTAACTGCGGCTTTAGGTGCAGGAGCCTTAGGTGCAGCTGGTTTAGGTTTAGATACAGGAGCTGCAGGCTTAGGCAATGATGCTTTAACAACAGATTTAGTTGTAGCCGCTGCTTGCTTTTTACTATCTATTTCATCAAGCATCGCCTCGAATTCAGCGTCGGTGATTTCATTATCACTGGCAGCGATTGTCGGTGCGTTTACTTTTTTAACAATCGAATTAACCGAGCTAGGCGCTTGCTTAGCACCGTGAAGTTGATCAAGAAAAGCTTCAAATTCTTCGTCTGAAATGTCGTCACCAGCAGGAGGAACAATCGCTGGTTCTGGTTTTTTATTACCGTGTAATTCGTCTAATAAAGCTTCAAACTCTTCGTCTGATATTTCTTGATCTGAACTTGAACTTACACTTGTTGAACTAACAGCTGCTGCAGGTTTTGCCTGATGAAGTTCATCGAGTAATGATTCAAACTCGTCATCAGATATTTCCTCATCACTCGTTGCAACGTCTTGCGAAACCACTTTCTGTTCAGGTGCAGCCGCGGCTGATTCACTGCCTTCCGGATGGCTTAATCGCGCAAGTTCAGCAAGTAATTGCGGCTCTGCAGGTGAAATAGGCTCTCGCGCCTGAACTAAGGTAAACATGTCATTAATACTATCAAGACCTTCTAGTATGACATCCATTAGTTCAGCCGAGACACTGCGCTGATTCGTTCGTAATAAATCAAAGATATTCTCGGCGCCATGACAGACATCGACTAGGTCTTTCACCCCCATGAAACCAGCACCACCTTTAATGGTATGGAATCCCCGGAATATAGCATTAAGTAGTTCCGAATCATGCGGGTTATTTTCTAATTCAACCAACTGTTCCTGCAATAATTCTAATATTTCACCAGCTTCAATTAAGAAGTCCTGGAGTATATCTTCATCGACATCAAACGACATAGGTTAGTGTCCTTTTAAAAACCAAGGCTAGAAAGTAAATCATCAACTTCATCCTGCCCTGAGACCACATCGTGTTGTTTAGCACTAGGCACTACAGGACCATCAGCAATTATACAATTATCAATTCGCTCAACCACGGTATTATCTTGGTGCTGACCAAATACTTTTAGCAAATTAATGAGATTTTCTTCAACATCTTGGACTAAATCTGAAATTTTATATAATACTTGACCAGTAAGATCTTGGAAGCCTTGGGCTAATAAAATCTCGTTAAGTTTGCTATTCAATATTTCGGCATCAGAAACTGATTCAGTAAAGTATTGATCAAGTTTTTCTCTTAGCTCACGAAACTCGCCAACCTTAATCTTGCAACTTTTTAAACGCTCCCAAGACGGTTGAATTTGAACAACCTGCTCCCGGTGTTTTTGGGCTAACGGGATACAATCATCAACAGCATCCATCGTTTGAGTGGCTGCTTTAGCTGTCATATCAACAACATATAACAGTCTCTCTTTAGCGTCGGGCAAAGAAGAATTGACCATTGAAGAAAAACTGTCATCTAAACTAAAGTCAACTACAGAATCATGTAGCTGCCTAGTGACTTTACCGATTTCTTCAAAAAGTTCTTGTTGCATATTTCGGCTGAGTTCTTCAAACAATTCGTTAGCACTGGTAACATTTCCCTGTCCCAGTAAAGTAACTAACTGATTTGCCTGTTCTAACGAAATGTGCGAAAGCTTTTCATCATCCATATTTATATCCATTAATATGTTGGTTAAGACTCAATTCGCTGAAATATTTTATCGAGTTTCTCTTTTAAAGTACCCGCAGTAAAAGGTTTAACAATGTAACCATTAACACCAGCCTGAGCTGCTGCAATAATTTGTTCACGTTTGGCTTCAGCTGTTACCATCAATACTGGTAAATGCTTCAAACTGTCATCGGCACGAATATGCTTGAGCAAATCGATACCCTGCATGCCAGGCATATTCCAATCCGTTACCACAAAATCGAAATCACCATCTTTAAGCATAGGTAAGGCTGTTTGACCATCATCAGCTTCGAAGGTGTTTGTTAACCCCAGGTCGCGTAATAGGTTTTTAATAATTCTTCTCATGGTTGAAAAATCATCAACAACCAAGATTTTCATTTTTTTATCCAAAATATTCTCCAATTTATAACTGCATTGTCCTTATGCAATCAATTCCATTCACGCAGACGTTGCTTTAATCTGATTACTGCTTGCGAGTGGATTTGACTAACCCTCGACTCACTTACACTTAATACTTGCCCTATTTCCTTTAGGTTTAATTCCTCATCATAATATAACGATAACACAAGCGCTTCCTTTTCAGGTAATCCACTAATAGCTTGCGCTAATGCCGATTGAAAACGATCTGATGCCATTACATTAAATGATTCATTATGCGATTGATCACCATCGGCGACAATCACATCTTCAGAAACACCTAGGTCTTCAATGCCTATTATTTTTCCTGATACTATATCATTAAGCATTTGAGCATATTCGTCTAGACTTATTCCCAACTTTTCTGAAATTTCATAATCCTGAGCCGGTCGACCCAGCTCTTTTTCCAAACTATCGATAGCTGCAAGCACCGCTCGATTATTACGATGAACGGAACGAGGAACCCAATCACCACGGCGAATATCGTCAAGCATAGCGCCCCGGATCCTAATGCCAGCAAAGGTTTCGAAACTAGCCCCTTTGTTCGCATTAAAGTTTTTAGCCGCTTCCAATAACCCGATCATGCCTGATTGAATTAAATCATCCAGTTGAACATTTGCTGGTAACCGACCTTTAAGGTGATGGGCAATTTTTTTGACTAAACCAGCATGACTCATAACGAGTTGATCGTCATTATGGTATGAGTTGCGATAAGCCGCTGCCACTTTATTCACCAAAGGCATCTCTATGTGGTTGATTATTGCGCACTAACTGCTCAATGAAAAACTCTAAATGGCCACCTGGCTGACTAGGAATCGGCCAGCTATCGACCTTGCTTGCTAATTTTTTATAGGCCAAACTTGCCGGTGACTGTGGAAATGTTTCAACCACCAACTTTTGTTTACGCACTGAACGACGGACATTTTCATCAAAAGGAATAATCGCTGATAATTCTAACGCGACATCTAAAAAGCGATCAGTGACTCGTGTCAGCTTGGCAAACAATTCTTGTCCTTCGCGTAAGTTGCGAACCATATTGGCCACAACTTTAATTCTAAACACGCCGTGCTCACGACTAAGCAACTTAATTAAGGCATACGCATCTGTAATTGAAGCAGGCTCGTCACAAACTACCGCGACAACGTCTTGTGCTGCTCGTGAAAAGCTCAATACCATATCGGATATGCCTGCGGCAGTATCGACTATCAAGATATCAAATTCGGTTCTCATTTCACTAAAAGCACGAATTAAACCAGCATGTTGTGCCGGAGAAAGCTCGACCATACTCTGCGAACCTGAAGTGGCAGGAATAATAAAAATACCTTTAGGGCCGTGAATAATGACGTCATCGAGTTCACACTCGCCCGATAATACATGCGATAAATTTCTTTCGGCACGTAAACCTAGCATCACATCAACATTCGCTAAACCAAGATCGGCATCTAATACCATGACTTTTTTACCTTGCTCAGCAAGAGCTACTGCCATGTTAAGTGAAACATTGGTTTTACCAACGCCACCTTTTCCGCCTGTAATTGCGATAACTTTAATCATTTTTGACTGATTCATTTTTCTTAAACCGCTTGCTTGATCCACGTATTTGCCTACCTGTTAAAACTAACAAATTGTGCTGGCGACGACGCAAAGTTTTGTTGTTTGCCATCGTTGCCTAGCTGTTCTATAACGCCGTTAACTAATGCATTGATATCAACTACACCGATATCCTCAGGAACGCGCTGACCATTAGTAACATATCCTATCGGTAAGGAATTGCCAATAGCAACACTTATTACCTCACCGGCCCCTAATGCTTCGTCCATTTTAGTTATGATACACCCGGCTATCGGGATTTTTCTAAATTGTTCTATTGCTTCTTGCAGAACTTTACGTTGTGCAGTTGCCGGCAAGACTAAATAACTACGAATATTAACATGACTGCTATTAACTAAGGTAGATAATTGCTCACTCAGTCGTAAATCACGCTGTCCCATGCCAGCAGTATCGATAAGCACCAATCGCTTATTGCGTAACTGGTACAGCGCATCAGCTAATTGTTGTGCATCTTTAGCCACTTTGACCGGACAACCCAAAATTTTCCCGTAGGTATTAAGTTGCTCGAAAGCACCAATACGATAACTGTCAGTGGTAATTAATGCCACTTGCTCACTACCATAAGCCATTGCATAACGTGCGGCTAATTTAGCAATCGTCGTGGTTTTCCCAACACCTGTAGGCCCAAGTAATGCCACGACCCCACCTTGCTCTATCACGTCATTATTAGTGCTCAATAAACGTTTAAAGATAGAATTAGCAATTGCTTGCTTAGCGGTTTCGAGCGCGCTATTAGGGGGAATATCAAGCACCAATTGTTCGGCAATAGCGACATCAAAACCAGCATCCACTAACTGGGTCGACAATATTGAGCGAGTAGGATCACGCCGCGCAACATCTTGGCTTACCAGCCCATTAACCTGATGTTGTAATAACTGGCGCATTGATGCCATTTCTTGGCGCAACTGATCAATCGCCTGATTATTGCCATCAACACCAAGTGAACTCGCTTGAGTCGCACTAAACTGACTTTGTCCCTGATGATTAAATCCAGTGGTATTGACTTGATTGTTCGGTACCTGCGGCGCCATCGTGCCCGTTTTAGCCCACTCTGGTAATGGGCTGTGGCTATCAGGTTGGCGCCGCTCAAGCGGGGTCATCACCGACTCGTATTTACCTGACTGGCGGTTACTTAAATTAGGATTAGCGATAGGTGTGCGATCCTTCGCAAGAAATTGCTCTGCTTGAACCTGTATTTGTTGCTTAACTAACCGCTCTTGAAACCCTGATAAAGAAACTTGATCATCGATAACTTCACGCGTACCAGGCTTCGCCATTGCACTTGTATTACTAGTTGCATTAGCACTTAAATTAGCGGCCGGAGCAGCCTTAACACCCACTGGCTGATTTTTAGCAATGTTAGCAAAGGGATTTAAATCTGACTTCCCAGGCGCCTTATTAGCCCCATGAACGGTACTTTTAGGGATCGCAGCAATATTATCGTCATCAACGGCAGCCACTATTTCAACCCCGCCATCCACTTTTTTATTAGACATAATGATGGCGTCAGGACCTAACGCGACCTTAATTTCATCCAATGCTGAACGAATGTCTTTTGCAAAAAAGCGTTTAATTTTCACTGTAATACCTCAAACTATTGCCCGACCGAACTAACAATTTTTATTTGTTTGTCATCGGGTATTTCCTGATAAGACAACACACTTAAACCAGGGATAGTATTTTTTACAAACCTTGAAAGCGTTGCACGTAATACTCCTGAAGTTAACAGGATTGCAGGCATACCTTCAAGCTCTAATTGTTCTGTCGCCTGTACGAGTGAGCTTTGCAAGCGTTCCGCCAGTCCAGGCTCCATGCCAGCAGCATCGCCACCGGAGGTTTGCATAGATTGATGCAACATCTGTTCCAGATCTGGTGCTAAGGTTATCACAGATAACTCATCACCTACACCATTGATTTCTTGTACTATTAATCGTTTCAATGCGATACGTATTGCCGCTGTTAATACGTCAGGTTCTTGACTACGAACCCCATACTCTACCAAGGTCTGTACTATAGTTCGTAAATCCCGGATCGGAACCCCTTCATGTAATAAATTTTGTAACACCTTAACCACAACGCCTAATGACAGTGTATCGGGGATCAAACCTTCAACGAGCTTTGGATACTGACGTTGTAAAATATCCAATAAATTCTGAACTTCTTCATGGCCTAATAATTGGGCTGCGTTATTCGTTAACAGTTGACTCATGTGAGTAGCAACGACCGTTGCGGCATCCACCACGGTATACCCCAGCGTTTGTGCATGTTCTCGTTGCTCTGGCTTAATCCACACGGCTTCTAAACCAAAGGCAGGATCAGTCGTTTTAGCCCCTTCAATAGTCCCAAACACTTGACCTGGGTTAATTGCTAGCTCATTATCATGGCGAATTTCAGCTTCACCAATTGTTACGCCCATCAATGAAATACGGTAAGTATTAGCATTTAAATCTAAATTATCTCGGATATGAACGGCTGGCACTAGGAAACCAAATTCCTGCGATAGTTTTTTTCGCACCCCTTTTATCCGCGACAGTAATTCGCCACTTTGACTGATGTCGACCAACGGGATCAATCGATAACCCACTTCAAGTCCAATAACATCAACTTGGCTAACATCATCCCAGCTAAGTTCTTTGACCGGTTCAGCCGCTCGTTTTGCCCCTGCACCATCAGCACCTGCAGCACTAACAGCTGTTACATCAGTGACTGCATTGCCTTTTTTATGGATCAAATAACCAATACCCAGACTAAGGCTGGCCATCGACAAAAAGGCAAAATGAGGCATTCCAGGCACAACGCCCATGGTAAATAACACCCCTCCTGCAACTATCAATGCCTTAGGATCTTTGAGCATTTGATTAAAAACAATGGTGCCCATTGATTTTGCTTCATTTTGGCGGGTTACCATTAACGCTGCAGCGATTGACAATAATAAAGAAGGTATTTGTGCGACCAAACCATCACCAATGGTTAATAGAGTATAGATTTCAATCGCTTCATTAAGTGTTAATCCATGCTGGACCATGCCAATCACAAAACCGCCAACGATATTGATCACCAAAATAAGCATGCCCGCTATCGCGTCGCCTTTTACAAATTTAGAGGCGCCGTCCATCGAGCCATAAAAATCAGCTTCGCGAGTTACTTCACTACGACGGTCACGTGCTTGTTCTTGATCAATAATACCGGCATTTAAATCGGCATCTATCGCCATTTGTTTGCCTGGCATCGCGTCGAGGGTAAAGCGCGCGCTGACCTCTGCTATTCGACCTGCACCTTTTGTTACTACCGCAAAATTAATAATTACCAGAATCAAAAAAACCACTAAACCAACTGCATAATTTCCGCCAATAACCACAGAACCAAAGGCTTCAATAACCTTTCCTGCGGCATCTCCCCCTTCATGGCCTTCGAGCAAAACCAACCGGGTCGACGCGACATTCAATGCCAATCGTAATAACGTCGCAATAAGCAGTACACTGGGAAAAGAAGCAAAATCAAGCGGGCGCAGTGCATAAATTGCAACTAATAGCACCACCAAAGATAATGAGATATTAAAGGCAAACAACACATCAAGTAAAAATGTTGGCATCGGTAAAATAACCATGCCAAGTGCCGCTAACACGAACAGCGGAGTACCGATGCCTTTAATGACAGCTATATTGTCTGCAAATATTTGTGCGAATTTGGCTTTAATATCCATCAAAAAATTATACCTGACAGCACCTGTTATGAGAAAGTTATATTGCTTAAATCTTAGTACCATCATTAAGCAAATATCGGACCAATATTTTACCTTAAAATAGCTAGAATAACCTCACAAATAACAACGAACTATCAATTATTATTACAAACTGAGTTGTGTCATTAAAATGTCAGGTCACCATTGTGATAACAAGCTGTAACAACTGGTAAGCCAATTACATTATATTTATGGCCTTGTCGTGCGTGGAGAAAATTAATTTAGACAAAGTGCTCGATTTATTTCGACTCTGATGTCGACATTAGGGCATCCATAAGCGCATGGACGCGCGTAATTAGAATAATGTAGGAGCAATTATCGAGGAGCAACTTCCGGCGTAATAGCGAGTAATTAGGAATGAAAACAACGAAGGATTAATGGGGTTTATCAAGCACAGACGGTCACTTAATTAATGGGACTGGTATTAAGCCCATACTTTGACAAAATCTCGGTCGTATTAATGCTTTAAATCGTCAGGAATATCAAATTCTCGGGGTAAGGACGTTGGCCTGCCGCCGCGGCGTTTTTTAAATTGCTCAAGTTGGTAAACGTAAGCCAGTATTTGGGCGACCGCTCCAAACAAACCGTCGGGAATTTGTTCTTCGATCTCAGTGGTATGATAAATTGCCCGCGCTAATGCAGGAGTAGCCACAATAGTAATGTTGTGTTCGCGTGCAATATCTCGAATTTTAAACGCCATATGATCAGCACCTTTAGCGACCACTGTCGGCGCCCTGTTACCATTTTGGTCGTACTTAAGTGCAACTGAAAAATGGGTAGGGTTAGTCACAATCACATCTGCGGTCGGGATATCCTGCAGCATTCGCCGCTGCGATATTTCACGTTGAATTTGGCGCTGACGGCCTTTTACTTCTGGTTTACCTTCGGTGTTTTTATATTCGTCTTTAACTTCCTGCAGTGTCATTTTTAATTCGTTATTGTGTTTCCAAATTTGATACGGGGCATCAACCAGTGCAATCAGCAATAACGAGCAGCACAGTAAAATAAACATCCACAACAAAATATCCAAAGCCCCCAGTACATTCAATGGAAAAGCGGTTTGGCTCAGTTTCAAAATTAACGGGAAATAATGGCTTAGTAAGGCCCAGGCTAGCGTTGCGATAACCCCAAATTTGGCGATAGCTTTAGTGAGTTCGACTAAAGCTTGAACCCCAAACATGCGCTTTAATCCTTTGGGTATACTCATTTTAGACAATTTTGGGCTGGCGGCGTCGACACTAAACGTAATGCCTCCTAACGCGACACTACCGATAAAAGCTGCGACAAATACCGTGCATATAAACCCCATTAATGGCCAAGCGATGGTCCGCATTACTTGCGCCCACATTAAACCAAATTGAGAAGTATCGAAGGCCTGCTCGCGTTTAAGACTGAGCAATTGATGCATGACATCAAATAACGATTTGGCGATTGCAGTGCCAAAAATATACATACCAACGGCCGACGCTATCAGTACCGCCGCTGTCGCTAGATCTTTAGAGCGTGGAACTTGGCCTTTTTTTCGCGAGTCAGCTAATCGCTTGGGCGTCGCTTGTTCTGTTTTTTCCTGCCCAGTTTCTTCAGCCATTTAAAACTCGCATTTAGTTGCAATCAGTTCACACATTAATCCCAAGGCCCTAACCCACTGAGTATCAAAATGGGCCATTACCGACTCAAGTGTTAACCATAATACCGTTAAACCGGCCAGCATGGTGACCGGAAAACCGATCGCAAAGATATTTAGTTGAGGAGCAGCACGGGTTAAAATACCAAAGGAAAAATTAATTAACAGTAAAGCGACAATCGCCGACATTGACATCGCTAACGAGGCTGTAAACATCCAGCTGCCCCACAGTGCTAGCTTTTCTAAACTAACTCTTGATAGACCATTAAATCCGATAGGCATGGTTTCAAAACTTAATATCACCATCTTTATCATCGCCAAATGGCCGTCTACGGTAAAAAAAATCAAGGTTGCTAAGATAAGAAAAAATTGACCAACCACCGGTACTTGTTGCCCAGAAGCAGGATCAACCATCGAGGCAAAACCTAAACTGGTTTGCATCCCAATGATTTGGCCCGTTAATACGAACGACTGCATCACCAGTAATGAGACAAAACCCAAAGCAATGCCAATCAATATCTGCTGAGCAACAATAATAAAGCTGCCTAACGAAAACAATTGCACCTCGGGCATTGGGCCCAAGGCAGGCACTACCGCAATGGTCACCGCGACCGAATAAACCAGTCTGATTTGCATCGGCATATTACGACTGCCAATGCCCACCATCACCATGAACATGCCGGCGATCCGGCAATACGGCCAAATATAACTGGCCAGCCATGCCATCATGGTATGTTGATAAAGTTCCATTGGTTAACCAATAACCCGCGGGATTTCATTGATTAGTCCAATCATAAAATCCATTAAGGTTTGAGTAAACCAATGCGCGCCAATAATCAGCGTCATTAGTGTCATCATCAAACGTGGTAAAAAGCTCAATGTTTGCTCGTTAATTGAGGTTGCGGCCTGAAATACCGCGACAATTAAACCAACCAGTAGGCTGGGCACCACAATAGCAGCCACAATAATCATCACAACAAATAAAGCTTCTCTAAAAATACCAACAAAGACTTCAGGAGACATACCAGACCTTCTTTAGTTAAACGCGCAGTGGTTTAGAACAATGGCCAACGCCAAGTCAGGCTCCTAAACCAAAGCTAGTGGCTAAGGTACCCATCACTAAAGCCCAGCCATCGACTAACACAAATAACATCAGTTTAAAGGGTAATGAAACGATCATCGGCGATAACATCATCATGCCCATTGCCATCAAGACACTAGCAACCACCAAATCAAGCACTAAAAAAGGAATGAATAACATAAAACCAATTTGAAATGCGGTTTTTAATTCACTGGTGATAAATGCCGGAATTAAAATAGTCATTGGGGTTTGTTCGGCACTTTCGATATCTTGGCGACCAGAAATTTCAAGGAAAGTTGCAATGTCCTTATCTCTAGTCTGCGCCAGCATAAACTCACGGATCGGTATTTGCGCCTGTTCAAAAGCAGCCATGGTCGTGATTTCTTCATTTAAATAGGGTTGAAGCGCATTTTCATTAATTCGTTCAAGCACTGGCGTCATGATAAATAACGTCATAAACAGTGATAAACCAATGATAATCTGATTCGATGGTGCCTGTTGCAACCCCATCGCTTGGCGTAAAATAGAGAGTACGATCACAATCCGGGTGAATGAAGTCATCATAATTAAGATCGCAGGAATAAAACTCAGCGCGGTCATCAGCGCTAAGACTTGCAATGTTATGGTGTACTCTTGCCCACCGTCAGGACCTGGCAATACCGTAACAGCAGGTATACCAGCGGCATGGACCAGTCCCGTTGGTACAATCAAGCACGCGAGCAATATCAAAAACAGCCTAATCATGAATTTCCTTTTTTTATCCGATTAAATAAGCTATCAATACGTGCTGATGCAATACCATCGCCCATCACCGAGGCCGCCTCGACTTTGTGGGGCAGCTTTTCTATTAATTGAACTTGTTGACTGGTCACGCCAATTAAGTATTGCTGGTCGCCTACTTCAACGATAATTAATCGTTCTTTAGCGCCAACCGACAATGTTGCAACTTGCTTAATCGCACCTTGACCCGTCATCCCAATATTGAAACGTTTGGCTAACATCGCTAACGTAAAAATAAGCCCTATAACCAGCAACAATGATAGCAGCATGTTGAGATAATCAGGTGCCGTGGGCCCAGTGCTCGCGTTGACCGGGGCGGCCATTACGGCCGCCATCATAATCACAGGATTAACGTAACTTTTTAATACGTTCTGTTTGACTAATAACATCGGTTAATCTAATACCAAATTTATCGTTAACTACAACTACTTCGCCATGGGCTATTAAAGTCCCATTGACCAAAACATCTAAGGATTCACCGGCAACGCGATCTAGCTCAATCACCGAGCCCTGATTTAGTTGCAGCAAATTACGGATCGTAATGTTGGCTCGCCCCACTTCCATCGATATTGTCACAGGAATATCGAGTATCGCATCGAGTTTTTCATCACCAGAGGATGCTAAACCTCCGGTGGACTCATCTTCTAGATTTTCAAGCTCAACCTTGCTTGCCTGTGCTTCCGATTCTTCTTGTTCTGCTAGGGCATCAGCCCAATCATCCATATCACTCATAAGTTAACTCACTTTGCCTGCTTAATTCGCCGGCTTAATTTTACGCTGTAATAACTGAAATTCAGACTTTTGGCTTTCCGGACGCGGGATCACTGAGGTAACTTTTATTCCAATATTATCATTTACTTGACCAAGCTTGCCACGAAATGACGGTAAATCTTCGACCCGGACTAACACATCATCAGGCATCTCAAATGGAATAATATCACCCACTCGCATTTCCATAATTTGGCGTAACGTTAACTCAGCTTCACCCAACGAGGCGTCTAGTTCAACTTCGACATCCATAATTTCATCTTTTAACGCGGCGCTCCAACGCTGATCGGTATCTTCTTTATCACTTTGAACACCGGCATCAAGCAATTCTCGAATCGGCTCCAACATTGAATAAGGTAAGGCAATATGGAAGTCCCCGCCACCA
The DNA here is from genome assembly GCA_013214945.1 of Gammaproteobacteria bacterium. Classification (NCBI taxonomy): domain Bacteria; kingdom Pseudomonadati; phylum Pseudomonadota; class Gammaproteobacteria; species Gammaproteobacteria bacterium. The sequence continues at coordinate 95,843 of JABSRT010000012.1, read as the reverse complement.
CCATCGAGTTCAATATGGAACGAACACACGACAATAACTTCAGTTGGGCTGACAATATTTGCCATTGAGGGGTTAACTTCTGAGTCTAAAAATTCAAACTCAACATCCATTACCGGCGCCCACGCTTCCATGTAGTCTTCAAACACTATTTTCAATAACAATTGAATAATACGACGTTCGGTCGGGGTAAATTCTCGGCCTTCGATTTTTGCCGGATAACGGCCATCACCACCAAAGAAATTGTCTACTAGAATAAACACTAAACGTGCCTCTAGCGTAATTAACGCCGTGCCTTTAAGGGGTCTAAAACGCACCATGTTAAGGCTCGTTGGTACAAATAGCGTGTGAATATATTCACCAAACTTGAGCATTTGCACACCGTTAATCGATACTTCCGTTGTCCGACGCATCAAATTAAATAAACTGATCCTTAAGTGGCGCGCAAAGCGTTCATTAACCATTTCAAGGGTCGGCATGCGCCCACGAACAATTCGGTCTTGCGACGAAAAATCATACTCGGCGGCATTCTCATCACCGCCATCACCAGTATCATCGTCATCTACATCATCAACGCCATGCAGTAGCGCATCGATTTCATCTTGGCTTAGCAGATCATTCACAACTGATTCCTACTGCATTACAAAACCGACAAAAAGCACTTTATCAACCACGGGGTTTCCAACCACGGGTTCAAGCGCTTTTTGGACAGCTTCTTGAGCATTGATTCGTAACTCATCTTTACCAGTGCTGGTCGCGAGTTTTTCGGCATTTGAGCTACTAAAAATGGTTAACATCACATCTTCAATCAGCGGAATATGCTTACGTGCAGCAGTATCGTTATCAGCACCTCGTACTAACAACTGAACTTTTATTTGTACTAATCGATCGCGCCCGTAACCTGAGACGTTAAACACAAATGGTCGCGGCATGCCAACGTAAAAAGCATCGCCAATTTCAGCTTCTTCTGGCTCTTCTTCCTCTTGGGCTACTTCTTCGCCTTCAACCAGTTCTTGACCATCAATAGTTGGCTCTTCTTCACCACCAAGCATAAAGAAAGCTGCCGCACCGCCGCCACCTAAAACAATCAAGGCAACGATAATAATAATAATGAGTTTTTTCTTACCACCGCCGCTACTTTCTTCATTCTCAACTGCATCATCAGCCATAACATTATTCCTTTAGCTAAGCCTTGCCTCATTGGCAATCAGCTCAGTAATATAAAATTTCTAACGAAGTGACAACCATTTAAATAATATGCTTTGATATTATCAGCGTAAAATTGCCAACGTTAAATATAAAGGCTCAAAAGTAACATAAAATATCAACTGTTCATACGAGCTTATCTATTTAAGCATAATAATCAATGCCATCAGCCGATTGTTTGTTCAAGGTTAATACGACAACGTCTTGATCGCTTTCAAACTCGTGTTCTTGGCCAGTTGCTCGCTGTTGGTTTGTTTGTTGCTCTTGTTGTTCAGAGCTGTCTTTATGTTCAACATCACTGTCGGTTAAGGCAATGCCCTGTTCTTCTAACATTTCTTTGAGCTTGCTCATTGCATTTTCGAGCATTTCTTTAGCTTGGGCATTTTGTACTTGAAATTGCACGCTCATTTGATCATTTTGCAGTTGCAGTCTGATTGACATACCGCCAAGCTCTTCTGGATCTAACTGGATGATTGCTTGCTGCACATCCCCTTTCACCATCATACTCAATTGTTCTTTAAGTACCCGCGCTGCTTGCGCATCTTGGCCTAATGGTAATTTAGTCACCAGGTGTTCAGCCGCTAACTTTTGAGCCGTTGTCGGCTCTTTCTGCGCCAACGCCTGTGTTTTCTCCGAATCTAATTCTTGAGCTGCGGTGCTCGCAAGCTCAGCGGCACTAGCAGCAACATTCGAACTCGTTGCGGGTCGTGCTTCAAATTGTTTTAATAAACGCTCAATACTTTCATTGCCCTGAGGTTTTACGGCTAATTCGTCTTCTTGAGGCAGTGTAAACTCTGGGGGTTGCTCGTCGAATTCAACGTTATCGTGATTGTCTTGTTGATTAAGTTCTTGTTGATCGAGTCCTTGTTTCTTGGCGTCTAAGTTCACTTGATTGGTAACCATTGCCGCCGCTGACATATTCGATAACGCGGCAGCGCTACTGCTGGTATTGGTTTGTTCTCTTAATGCACTGCGTGAACGACTTTCTTCAAGGGCAATAGTGACAGCGGCACTGATTGAGGCCAGATCACGCCCTGCTAGTTCAGCACTTTGGGCGTTCGCCGTTGCTTGTTCTGACTTGGACACCGACGTAACATTGGTCTCACTATCATGTACCGTACTATCATTAATCGCACTAGCATTGACCGTACTATCATTGAGTGCCGCTTTGAGTTGTTGTTGAGTAGTAAGCGGTAATTTGTCTACCAATGATTTAATCTGCTGGATAATTTCCTTAGAGTCACCGGGCTTATCGTTCAATAAATCTGACTTCGATAAGTCTGACTGAGCGACTTGATTAATTAACTCGCTAATTGGCTGATTAACGCGCTGCTGAATAGCTTGCTCAATGTCACTCGTTGCCGCGGCCAAATCTTGTTCGGCCAACTCTTGTTCGACCATCGTTTGCTCTGGCATAACTTGTGCTTCGATGGCTTGTTTTATTCGCCCAAGCTCAGCTGTTATTTGTTGATTGTTAGCCAGTGGTTTAATCATCTGTTCTAACTTAGTTATTAATTGGCCAATCGGTAAGCTATCGATTGATTCTTCCTGAGCTATCACAGCTGATGAATTAAGCTCTGTGATTACCGTTCGAACCTGCTCTTTAAGGGCGAGTTTGTTTAGTTGCTCGACACTTATTCCGCTCAGTTTTGCTAACTGTTCGAGCTGAGTTGGCGTCGCTTGGGCGAGCTTATTGGCCAATTGTTGGTTTTTGTCAGGCTCAACAAAACGCGCTTGCTGTGATGAGTCGCTCTGATTAACCGTCTGCTCACTGCTGTCTTGAGCCAACAGGTCGTCTAAGCTTGTTGAAATGACAGCCATAGCCTGTTCATCAACTTCAGCTAGGATACGTTGCCAATTTTCTTTATTGCTATTAGCAACATCAGCTCCGCTTTCAACTTCAACTTCACGTTCAACATCACGTTCAACATCACGCTCAACATTACCTTCAACATCACGTTCAACATTACCTTCAACATCACGTTCAACATCACGTTCAACATCACCTTCAACATCACGTTCAAGTTCACGGTCATTACCAAGTGACGATTCGTTAGTAACCATGGCGCGCAATTGTTTCGCAAGTTCGGCCAAAGAAAAATTATCGCCTTGTGGATCTTCTGCAGCTTGCTTTACCGTATTTGATTTTAGTTGCTTTAGTTGCTCGTATATTTCGTTAACAATGTTGGCAATATCTTGTTCATCGACCACATCATTATTTTTCGTTTTCATTGAATCATTGCCAGGCTCGCTCGTAAGCGATGTCAGCTTATGCTGTAGCATTTGATTAAATTTTATTTTAGTTGGAGTATTGTTCATTACATCCCCCAGACGCCCAGATTCAAGTGACGGGTTATCTAAAGCGGCAAAAATTGCCGCTTGTTCACTCGAACCAGACAATTTACTATTTGCACTGAGCGGCATTAATATGCTGTTTAAATTGTCGATCATTCACGTCTCCAAGGCTTTAGCTGGCCTTCATCTAAAAACATCTGAGTTAGCTTGTTCGGTGATTAAGCATGCACAGGCCATCATAAGTGATGTTTGTCTATTATTAAGTAATACAATGCAAATAATAAGCCAACCTACCAAAAGATGATGATGATTGGCTAAAATTAACGGCTAGCCTTGAGTTTTCGATAATAGGCCATCATTGCAAATTCATCAGCGAGTTTTTGTTCTTTTTTAAGCTCAACATCGATGATCTTTTGCTCTGAGCTGCTAATGAGATGGCTGATTGAGTCAAGATATTGACGTGCCTGTTGCCATTGAGTCCGCCGAGAGTTAACAGCCAATTGCGCCCGCGCGATAATGTCACGCTGTTGAGTTAACGAGGTATCAATTTTAGCGAGGAAATTTTGTAACAAGAGTAAATTAGCCACCGTTACGCCTTCGCGGCCAGTGGCTGATATTTGCGCGACATAATCAGTTTTGTATTGCTGCAACGTCTTTAATTGCTGCTGCAACCCCGCCATTTGCTGCTGGGCGGCACTGAGCGCTTGCAACGCCGTACGCTCTTTTTTGAGTGCCAGTTCTTTTACAATATTCAATTGCTTAAGATCAGCCATTTAAAGCATCCCCTAATTGAGTCAGCGCCAGCAAAGAGTTGTCATAGAAATGAGTTTCTCGCATCGTTTGTTGGCAAAATGCTTCGATCACTTCATGAAACTGAATTGCTTTGTCAACACGCGGATCGGCGCCTTGCACATAAGCACCAATCGCAATCAAATCTTTATTTTGTTGATACAGCGAATAATACTGTTTGACGACTCGGGCATAAGCAAGGTGCTGTTCACTAACCACCATCGGCATTACCCTCGAAATCGATGCCTCAACGTCGATTGCCGGATAGTGGCCAGCTTCAGCTAATTTTCGCGATAACACAATATGGCCATCTAATATCGCCCGTGAAGCATCTGCGATAGGATCTTGTAAATCATCACCTTCGGTCAACACGGTATAAAATGCGGTGATTGAACCTTGCCCATCGCCGCCATTGCCCGCCCGTTCGACCAGCTGCGGTAATTTAGCAAACACCGACGGTGGGTAGCCTTTGGTCGCCGGAGGTTCCCCAACCGCTAGGGCTATTTCGCGCTGCGCTTGAGCAAAACGCGTTAATGAGTCCATCAGCAGTAATACATCCATGCCTTGATCACGGAAATATTCAGCAATTGCCACTGAGGTCTCACAAGCCTTAAGCCGCATTAAAGGCGATGTATCGGCTGGAGCTGCCACAACCACCGAGCGACTACGCCCTTCTTCTCCTAAAATTTCTTCAATAAACTCTTTAACTTCTCGACCACGTTCACCCACGAGTCCGACTACAATTACATCGGCAGTAGTGCCACGTGTCATCATGCCGAGCAATACACTTTTACCAACCCCAGAGCCTGCAAATAAGCCCATCCGTTGGCCTTTACCCACGGTTAGCATCGAGTTAATCGCACGAATTCCAACATCAAGTGGTTGCGATATTGGACGGCGATTTAACGGATTCATCGGTTTCGCTTTGCCTGATAAATGATTTTTGGTTTTTAGCGGCCCTAAACCATCAAGTGGTCGGCCTACACCATCAACAACTCGGCCCAACAACTCCATACCAACCGGAAGCCCTTTTTGATGTAATAACGGCTTAACCAGCGCCCCAGGCAATACACCTTGCACTTCTTCACTTGGCATTAAAAACAACACGTCATCAGAAAAACCCACCACTTCTGCAGTGATTTCACCGTTAAGCGTTTCAACACTGCATTGACTGCCGATAGGCGCACGACAACCAATAGCCTCCATTGTCAGCCCTACGACTCGCTTAAGCTTTCCTGATGCGACAGATTGAAATTGATGCGCATTTTGTTGATAAGCCGTGATTTTTTTCGCCCAATCAGGTCTTTGGTTCGTTAATGAACTCATGACGTTTCACTGTCGTTACTATCGTCAGATACAGCCTCTGAGGCTTGGTCCGTTCGCGGCACTTGTTCGGTGTGCGAGAGTTCTGCTTGCTCTAGAGCTTCTGAACCTTCTTTGAGTAATTCAGGCTCAACTTGTGGCGCTGGTCGGGAATAAAAATCACTAAAAACTTGTTCTATTCGTTCAGATAGCGCTAACGATACACTGCTCATTTTTGATTCAATGTGGCAACTGCCAAGTGTCATCGTAAGATCAGGTTCAAGTTCAACACCGCGTTTTTCTAGCTGTTCTTGTGGCCATACACTAAGCACGCTCTCAATATCTTGCGGGTGTAATTGCACCGTAATGGGTTCATTGCGACCAAGTACCTTAATACCATCGGTAATCGCCGTGATAATTGGTTGATGACTTTGAGTGACTTCGGTGTGAATGACTTTTTTGGCGACATCGAGCGCCAAATCAACCAATGCTAGTTCCAATTGCTGCTCTTGTTCATGTAGCGGCGCTTCAAGCTGTGCAACTAACTGCGTTAACAGTGCCACTTTCGCGGCGATTTCTTCTTGTCCGGCATCCATTGCTTGTTGATGCCCTTCTGCTTGCCCTTGAGCCAAGCCTTGTTCATAGCCATCATCATGACCCGCTAACACACCTTCTGACTGACCTTTACTAAAGCCAGCATCGTATCCTTCTTGTTGGGCACTTTGGCGAATCTCGTCAAGATCTTGCGCCGTTAACTGCGCTGACTCAGCTTCAGATTCTGGTTCGGCAACCTCTTCCACCACAGTGACTTGCTGTCGTTCAGCCATCTGCTGTGCCGTCAAGCCAAAGGCATTCGTTGTCTCTTGACTGACAGCCTTGGTGACATCGGGCGCATACCAACGCTTCAACAATTCTAACTGTTCTTCATTTGGGCGAAACACCCGATCTGATGACATCAATGGTCCCCTCAAAGGTTAATTAATTATAAAAATTCATCACCGCCACCACCACCTAGCATAATTTCACCAGAATCGGACAGACGAGTAGCCACTGAAAGGATTTCTTTTTGGGCCGCTTCAACTTCACTAACTCGGATTGGCCCCATGGCTTCAAGATCATCAACCAACATTTCAGATGCACGTTTAGACATGTTCTTAAGAAACTTATCTTTAAGCGCTTCATCGGCACCTTTAAGCGCTTTCATCAAATCATCTTGCTGCACGTCACGCAATATCGCTTGAATGCCACGGTCATCAACATCAATCAGGTTTTCAAATACAAACATCAGATCTTGGAGCTTTTGTGCCATTTCTTCATCAGTATCACGGATTGAGTCCATTAACTGGCCTTCAACATTGTTATCAAGATAGTTCATAATATTAGCAGCAGACTTGAGTCCGCCCATCTTCGCTGCCTGTGCTCCCGCTTGACCAGCAAATTGTTTTTCCATAATGTCGTTAAGTTCTTGCAAGGCGGCTGGCTGAACTTCTTCAAGATTGGCAATACGCATCATTAAATCAAGGCGAACTTTTTCACTGAACTGCGCCATAATCTCGGCCGATTGCTCAGGATCTAAATAAGACAATACAATCGTCTGGATTTGTGGGTGCTCACTAACAATGATATTGGCAACCTGACGTGCGTCCATCCATTTCAGGGATTCAAGCCCTTTAGCACTACCGCCCAAGATGATTTGATCGATAATATTCGATGCTTTGTCTTCACCCAGTGCGGCGATCAATGCCTTACGAATAAAGTCTTCAGAGTTAAGACCGATTGCTGATAAATCTTGAATTTCATCCAGAAACAGCCGCATTACCGCAGCCACTTTGGCTGGCGAGAAATCATCAAGCCCCGCCATCGCTTGGCCAACATATTGCACTTCTTTAGGCTCAAGTGCTTTTAAAATGTTCGCGGCATCTTCTTCTTTTAAGCTCAACAGCAAAAAAGCCGTCCGTTGTAAGCCAGTGAGGCTTTTCGCGTCAAACTCTTCAGTCTTTTCTTGCACTGCGTTTTCGTCAGCCATTTGTCAATTTCTACCTATTGGTTTAGCATTACATTGATTGGTAATGGGTAAAAGCAGTAACGATTAATCTTCTTCGTGTAACCAGTTTTTGATTACTTGAATTGATAAATCTGGTTCATTTGCCACCAACGCTCGCACCGCTCGTAACAAATCATCATCTTTTCGTAAATCCGGTAATTGAATTGAGCCATCTTCTGCATAGCTGTAATCACCATCTGAGGCCGCCAACATGTCAACAGTGTCTGCTGCGAACTGGTCGTCAAAATCAGCCATGTCGCCTTCACCCAATTCATCTTCTTCTTCAACTTCAGGGTAAATTAAGCGATTGAGCATTGGGCGAACCAGCACTAATAATATAACGACCACAATAAGTGCGCCCAGCACCATTTTTATTAACTTAGCAAACCAAGGTTGTTCCCACAGTGGCAGCTCAGCAACTTCATCAAATGTTTCTTTATAAAATGGCACAGTAACCACTTCAAGATTGTCACCTCGTGCTTGATTGAAACCAATACTGCCTTCGAGCAATCGGCGAATATTAGCCAGCTCGGCGGGTTCACGGGCTTTAGTTGTTGCTTCACCCTCAGCGGTTGCTGGCCCCTTGATATAATCGAGAGCAACCGAGACACTCAGGCGTTTAATAACCCCGACTTGCTGCTGAATATGACTAATGGTGGTGTCTAGTTCATAGTTACGCGTGGCTTCTTTTTGAAACTGACCTCTTTCTCTCGAGGTGGTCGAACCAACTTTAGCCGAATTAACTTCTTGGGGAATATCTGATTCGAGTGGCGGTTGGTTCGACAAAGCGCCAGCAATGCCACTGATAATATTGCCAATATTACTATTTTCCATCGTCCGCTCACTGCGGATTGCGGGTAAATCGGGGTTAAAGCGCTTTTGCGTTTCTTCTACACTGGTAAAATCCATCGTCACATCGACTTGGGCCGTGTAATTACCAATGCCGATAACTGGAATTAGAATTGAGTCTATTTTATCGAGATAGAGGCTTTCTCGTTTCTTTTCTTGCTCGAATTCTTTGCGACTTCTAATGCTCGACGGATCTTCATTGCCCGACTTTAGCGAGCGACCGTTTTGGTCAGCAATTGATACCCGACCAGGCTCTAACATCGGCACAGCCGAAGCGACAATATCGACAATTGAATCGATTTCTTCTTGTGTTAACGCACGGCCACGGTTAAGCGTAATAACCACAGTCGCACTGGCTTTTTTATTACGACGCGAAAATACATTTTCTTTGGGAATAGCGAGCAATACACGAGCGCGAGCCACATTTTTTAATTCTGCAATCGCCGAAGACAGCTGACGTTCTCGGCTATGTTTAATCCGCTCACGTTCCATCCGTTGACTCACCCCAAACCCCATATCTTGCATCAGAATTTCATCACCGTTAGACGGTTCTGCGGCCATGCCAGCACGGGTCATGGCGAGTTTTATTTTGGCATAATCAGGCTGAGGCACCCAAATACTGTTGCCTTTAATCTGATAGCCTTCGAATTGATTTTGATCTAGAAAGTCAAGTGCTTGGGTAAATTCGGTCGTGCTCATTTCACCCAGAGGACGATATTCAGTTTCTTGGGTCCATAATACAACCATCACCGAAATAGCCAAACAGGCAGTTACTGCAACAATCATGATGACTTGTCGAATGGTGTCGGCACCACTCAAACCAGAAAATAAGCCGCCGCTAGGGCTGTCAACCTCAGGTGTGCTACCGGAATTTATAATAGCCGATGATTCATCGCTTACAATCATGTCGGTTGTTTCGGTTGGTTGTGCCACTTAAACGTTCCTTTATCAAGCCTATTACTGGGTTAGCAATTGATTATCCTATATTCAACGTTTGGGTGCGAGCTAAACTGTTAACTATTCGTTAAGTCTATCTAGGCCCGATATTATTGCTATATTAGGACGCTAACTAGTAGATTAAACAGGCATATTCATTATTTCTTTGTACGCTTCCACAAATTTATTTCTTACTTCAACCGTTGCCGTAAACGCCACACTCGATTTTTGCGAAGCAATCATTGCATCGGCTATGCTAACAGAGCGATCGCCCATTTCAACAGCATTTTGCATCGCGTTTGATTGTTTTTGAATTGAATTAACATTATCGACTGCCATTTTTAGCATGCTTGAGAAGTCGCTCGCGCCAGGTTTGGTGACCTGAAGCGACTCCATGGCCGGAGCGGACATTTGAGTTTTTGAAATCATACCCTGCATTTCATTAAACAGCGAACTTGAGTTGATATTCATAAACGAATCTCCTGACATTTAATTGACGATAATCTAATCTTACTCAATTAATGCAAAGATCTTGCCAAAGTAACTAAAATAATCCCTACCGCGCAAATGGCAGTAGAGATTATCAGGCAATCAATGGCGACAGGTATCTAACTAACTGGTTAATAAATGCTTTACACTGGCAACTCGATCCCCATTTCTCGCATTTTAGCCAATTTATAACGTAAGGTTCGTGGACTTATGCCCAATTTGTCGGCGACATCTTTACGTGAACCATCACACAATACCAAGGTATCAAGAATAATTTGATTTTCTTGATGTTTGAGTTCATGACCAAGTGCTTCGGATGGCAGTTCAATATCGGACACAATTTGCGGTGGCTGATATGCGATACTGTCGTTAAGATCCTCAATAATAAGTTCAGCAGATGTTACCTGACGACCATCGCATAAAATAAGTGCGCGTTGGATGACGTTATCTAATTCGCGGACATTACCAGGCCAGCTATGGGCAAGCAATCGATGCTGGGCATCGACAGCTAAAGCAATATTACCTGAACCATGACGACTCATCAGGTAATTTGCCAGCGGCACTATATCGCCTGGTCGCGCTTTAAGCTCAGGCCAACTGAGCGGGAAAACATTGAGCCGGTAATATAAGTCTTCCCTAAATTCTTTCGCGCTAATAGCCTGACGTAAATCGCGGTTTGAAGTGGCCAATACACGCACATTTAATTTAATTGTTTTTCGCGAACCCAAGCGCTCAACTTCTTTCTCTTGCAATACCCGCAGCAGTTTCGCTTGCAGACTAATGTCCATTTCGGTAATTTCATCGAGTAAAATCGTGCCGCCTTGTGCTTGTTCAAATTTCCCAGGGCACGCTTGCAGCGCACCAGTAAATGCACCTTTCTCATAACCAAATAGGGTTGATTCCAGCATGTTTTCTGGAATTGCAGCGCAGTTAATCGCAACGAAAGGCTTGTCACGCCGCGTCGAATGATTATGAATGTAACGACACAATACTTCTTTGCCTGAGCCCGACGGGCCGCTGATCATGACCGAAGCATCACTAGCCGCTACTTTTTTAGCGAGTTCTAATAGCGCGATAGATTTAGGATCTGCCACCACCGGGTCGCTGGTATCTAGCTGTTCCGCTGGCATATATCTGCTGACCAAGTTTAATAATACCTCGGGTGCGAATGGTTTGGCCATATAGTCAGCAGCACCATCTCGCATCGCACTTACCGCATCATCAATGGTCGCAAATGCCGTCATTAGCAATATCGGTAGGTCTGGCCATTTAGCCTTAATACTGCGTAACAAACTAAGGCCAGACATGCCGCCCATTTGCACGTCAGAAACCACCAGCGAGACCTTGGTTGTTTTTAGTGTCAGTAAAGCTTCTTCGCCACTTTCACATTCAATGCAGTCGTAGCCACCCAACATCAGCGTATCAACCAGCGCTTCTCGCAATCCAGCATCGTCTTCAACCACAAGTATTTTATTAATGGTCATTGCTTATCCTCCGACCGCATGTTGCATAATAACAGCGGCTTCACGCTGTAATGGAATAATCAGTGAAAACCGTGAACCTTGACCGATCTTAGAGACTAAACTCAAACGGCCATTGTGTGATTTCACCACCGACTGCACCACGGCTAATCCGAGTCCAGTCCCCTGACTTTTGGTGGTATAGAAAGGTTCGAATATTTTGCGCTGTAATGCCCCCGTAATGCCTGGTCCATTGTCGATTAATGATATTTCAACTTCGTGCTCGCCAAGTTTTTGCGCCATCAAATGTAACATCAACCCGTTAGGTTTAGCTTGCACCGCATTATGGATTAAATTATTAATAGCGCCAGCTAACGTACTGCGGTTTCCCATAATAAGTAGATCAGGCTCTGGAATAGTGACCATTAACCGCGCCTGATGTTGCGTCATCATCGCCTCACAACCGGCTTCAACTTCACCAAGCAGCTCTTGCAAGGATAATTCAACCACCACCGGATTATCATCATTTTTAGCCAACATCAGCATATCGTTAACTTGTAATTCAAGATCTTTAAGTCGCGCCATCAATTTAGTTTGAAAAGCATCGCGCGAATGGGCTGACATTTGAGTATTTTTAAGATTGGCGGCATAAAGGATCGCTGCAGACAGTGGCGTCCTGACTTGATGTGCTAACGAAGCAACCATCTTGCCTAAGGCAGATAAGCGCTGCATGTGCGCCATTGAGTTTTGCAGTTGACGGGTTTCGGTCAAATCCGTTAATAAAATTAACTGACCCGCTTCAGGTTCAAGCGAAGTAATCGCAATTTTTAAGCGCCGGCCATCTTTTAATGATACTTCGTGACCGTCATCGGCCCGTGGTTGAAATGAACGATTAATCACATCTAACCAGCGTTCGTTAATTAATGGGTCGCCCAATAATGAAATGGCCAATTGATTAGCCTCTTCTACTATGCCATTGCCATTAATAATCACTAAACCCGACGGCAAAATATCCACTAAATGAGCTAACCGACTACTAGAAACAGTCTGTTGATCTGGGGTGTTTTTATAAGCAACATTTGCAACCATGGCAACCTCGTCAATATTTTGTCTTAACAACTATATATTTGACTAATGCAGGTTGTGTGCCAATGTTTTAAGTGTGATAAATCAGTAAGTAAAAAAAACATCACCCTGTTGGTGATGTTTTTTAATCGTATTATTTTTATCGCAGCGAGTCGATTAACTTTCTTTCGACATGCCGTATTTACGCATTTTCTCAACCAGTGTAGTCCGGCGCATCCCTAAAACTTCTGCGGCGCGTGACACAACACCATCTTGTTGTTCAATCGCCTGACGAATTAAATCAATTTCCAATTCAGACAGCATTTCTTTCAAATTTACCCCTTCAGCGGGTAACTCTCTGGTCATAGCGCGCTCGGGAATTTCAATTTCTTCTTCACCGCTAAAGATTGCAGCAAACACGTCTTGCTCTTGCAGCTCTTCTGGATAATCGGGCTCATATTCAGGCACATCAAGATGTCGATATTTGACCGGTAAATCGTTAACATCGACTAAATTATTAGGATATAAAATCACTAATCGTTCAACCAAATTACTCAACTCACGCACGTTGCCTGACCAACCATGTAACATTAACGACTCAATACAGCGCTGAGTAAACCGTATACTGGTGTTATAAGTCGATTCCATCCTTGACACCAACTCTTGTAGTAAGAGCGGCACATCGTTTTTTCGATCCCGTAACGCCGGCATGTCAATTGGGAACACATTCAATCGGTAATATAAATCTTCACGAAACTTACCGGCGCTAATCATCGATTCTAATTGTTGATGAGTCGCCGCAATAATCCGGACATTACATGCAATGGTCTTTGTGCCACCGACCCGTTCAAAAGTACGTTCTTGCAAAACCCGTAATAATTTAACCTGCATCGGTTGTGGCATATCACCAATTTCATCAAGAAATAAGGTACCACCTTCGGCTAATTCAAAACGTCCTTTTCGCGCAGTAAAAGCACCTGTAAATGCACCCTTTTCGTGACCAAACAGTTCACTTTCTAATAATTCTGGCGGGATAGCACCACAGTTAATAGGAATAAATGGCCCTTCACGACGTTTAGAATAATAGTGAACATTACGGGCCACTACTTCTTTACCGGTACCGGATTCTCCCAAAACCAACACATTGGCATCGGTCGACGCAACTTGTTCAATAAGGACCCGAACATCTTGAATTTTTTCACTGCGTCCAACCAAACTGCGAAACAGCATCGATTGTGAGCCAGCAATCGCCATTGTGGTGGGACGTTTATTGAGAAAGTCTTGGCTATTGTGCAGTTCTTGCGTCAGTTGAGCATATTTAAACGGCAACTGAATTTGACCGATAATATTACGGCCTAACTCAAGCTGATCGTTTACACCAATAAATAAAAATGGCTGGCGTAAAAAAGCATCACATATGCTCTTTGCGTTAGCGCTAACAGAATCATCAATAATAACAGTTCGAAACTGTTCGTTATTACATTCACTCAATAGTTCGGTTAGTTCCGTTACGCTATCTAGACATCTGACCGATTCGCCAATAAACTCAAAAATGGTGACTAATTGTTGTACTTGCTGTGAATTGGTTCCACAAATCAAAATTGTATCTGAGGCCTGCATTTTGACACTATACCCTTACGATTTGGACTCCCGCCCATAAAAATACAAAATACTTGTAAAATAAAGTATTTACTACTTTAAAATTGCTGCGCCATTTTACCCATCTTCATAAAAGGTTAGCAACAGTCAATTTATTGACAGTGAGTGGAATTAAACCACATCCTCACCGTTTTTTCGATTTAAATTGTATCTATGATCCGTTTTAAGGTGTTTTTTTGATATCGGGCAGCTAATATAGGAAATATTAAGTTATAGCTTATTCATTAGTTTGAATAAATTTCAAATTGGGACCTGTTCGATGTTATCTACTTTACAATTGCTTGACCGCCACGAGCCTTTATTAACCCGCGATATCGCGATCCACCAGCAACAACTGGAACAGGTTATTTCTCGTTCCAGTTTTTTGGTGCTGGGCGGTGCTGGCACCATTGGTCAAGCCGTTTGCAAAGAAATATTCAAGCGCCAGCCTCTCAAACTGCATGTAGTCGATATTAGCGAGAATAATCTAACCGAATTAGTTCGGGATATTCGCAGTAGTTATGGTTATATCGCCGGTGATTTTCAAACATTTGCGCTCGACATTGGTTCAAGTGAATATGACGCATTGATAGAATCTGATGGTCGTTATGACTATGTGCTTAACTTGTCAGCTTTAAAGCACGTACGCAGCGAAAAAGACCCCTTTACCTTAATGCGAATGATCAACGTTAATATCTTTAATACCACCAAAACGATTGAGCAGGCGATTAAAGGCGGCGCTAAGAAATATTTTTGTGTCTCAACCGATAAAGCCGCTAATCCAGTTAATATGATGGGCGCATCTAAACGCATTATGGAAATGTTTTTAATGCGTGCCAGTGTAAACATTGATATTTCGACCGCGCGCTTTGCCAATGTCGCATTTTCGGACGGTTCTTTATTACACGGTTTTAATCAACGCCTTGAAAAAAACCAGCCGTTAGTCGCGCCAAATGATATAAAACGTTATTTTGTTACAGCTCAAGAGTCAGGTGAATTGTGCTTAATGTCCTGTATATTGGGTGATAATAGAGATATTTTCTTTCCCAAGTTAAGTGAATCACTGCACCTACAAAAATTTTCCGATATCGCTGTAAAATATTTAGCACTGCGGGGTTACATCCCCTATTTATGTGACAGTGAACAGCAAGCTAGAGAACTCATGACCACCCTGCCTGCGCAAGGTCAATGGCCTTGTTTATTTACCGCCAGCGATACCACGGGTGAGAAAGATGCCGAAGAGTTCTTCACTGAACACGAGCATCTAGATCTACAACGTTTCGATAACTTAGGCATTATTAAGAGCAAACCAAATTTTGATTCTGATCTGTTAGCAGCATTTGAAAATAAGATTGTACAATTTAAGCAACAAAAATCCTGGTCAAAACAGCAACTCGTTGAGTTATTTAACCAGACTCTGCCGGAGTTTTCTCACCAAGACACTGGCAAGTACCTCGACGGAAAAATGTAGCGGAATCAAAATGAACAAAAAATTAATCAGCTTTATTCAAGATACATATCAAACTAACGAGTTTATCCCGTTGCACGCACCGCACTTTGGGGGTAACGAAAAAGTGTATGTCAACAACACCCTCGACAGCACTTTTGTTTCGAGTGTCGGCCAGTATGTTGATCAATTTGAGCAACACATAGAACAATATACGGGTAGCGCCAAAGCCATCGCCACAGTTAACGGTAGCGCAGCCTTGCACACAGCCCTATATATGGCAGGCGTTAAAGCTGGCGATCTGGTATTGACTCAAGCGCTCACCTTTGTTGCCACCTGTAATGCCCTATTTCACATGGACGCCGAACCGGTATTTATTGATGTATCAACCACCAGCCTAGGACTGTGCCCAGTCGCATTAGCGCATTATCTTGAACAACATGCGGTGATAAATGATGCAGGGCAATGTATTCACAAAAAGACTAAGCAACAATTTAAAGCCGTTATGCCAATGCACACCTTTGGCCACCCCGTTGAAATTGATGAATTACTTATCATTTGTCAGCAGTGGCATTTAACCTTGATTGAAGATGCTGCCGAAAGTTTAGGCTCATTTTACAAGGGACAACACACCGGAACGTTTGGTCGTTTTAGTGCGCTAAGTTTTAACGGCAATAAAATAATAACCACTGGCGGTGGCGGCATGGTGTTATGCAAAAGTTTGGCCGATGGTAACCACACCAAACATATTACAACGACCGCCAAAAAGCCTCATGTTTACGAATTTTATCATGATGAGCCAGGTTTTAATTATCGCCTACCCAACCTAAATGCCGCCTTAGGTTGCGCGCAAATGGAAGTGCTACCACAGTACATTGAACAAAAGCGCACATTAGCCAACCATTACCAAAGCTTTTTCGAGACAAGTGATTTTCGCTTTGTGATTGAACCCCCTTATGCCCAATCAAATTATTGGCTCAATGCCATTATCTGCCCAGATAAAGTCAGCCGTGATACATTATTAAAAGCCACGAATGATCAAGGCGTGATGACCCGCCCGGTGTGGACTTTAATGCACCGGTTACCGATGTTTAAAGATAGTTTACGTGGTGAATTGACTAATTCAATTTGGCTTGAAAGTTGCTTGGTTAATATTCCAAGTTCACCGATAATACGGAATCAATCTCATGCGTAACATTACAGTTTTTACTGGTACTCGGGCTGATTACGGTATTTTGTATTGGTTGCTACATGAACTTAAACAATCTTCTGACTTTGAGCTGCAATTGCTGGTTTCGGGCAGTCATCTTGGTTCTGCCTATGGCGATACCTATCGCCAGATAGAACAAGATGGCTTTAAGATCAACGAAAAAGTAGATATGCTGCTCGCAGCAGACTCATCGCAAGCCATGGTAAAAAGTATGGGCTTAGGTTTGATCGGCTTTGCTGATGCACTAACCAGGCTTAAACCAGATTTGATCGTTATTTTAGGAGACAGGTTCGAAGCACTTGCTATAGCGCAAGCAGCAATGCTCATGAAAATACCTATCGCTCATCTTCACGGCGGTGAGCTAACCCATGGTGCCTTAGATGATAATATGCGCCACGCCATCACTAAATTAAGTACTTTGCATTTAACTTCCACTGCACAATATCGCCAACGGGTGATTCAGTTAGGTGAGACTCCGACACGAGTACATTGTGTCGGCGCGCTAGGCAATGAACATATCACTCGCAGGCCGTTAATGTCCTTAACGCAATTAGCCACGTCTCTCGATTTTTCGTTAACGTCACCCTTTATCTTAGCGACCTATCATAGCGTTACTTTAGCTGATGAATGCCCAGTCGAGTCGATAAGTGCATTACTCAAAGCGTTAGAATTACACCCAAAGTATCAAATCATTATTACTTACCCGAATGCTGACCTTGGTGGCCAAAAAATTATTCCATTGTTAAGTGCTTTTCAGGTTAAATATCCAAGCCGAGTTTGTCTGGTTAAGTCCCTTGGACAGGTGCGTTATTTAAGTGCGGTCAAACATGCTGCATTGGTCATTGGCAATTCTTCCAGCGGTTTAATCGAAGTGCCTGCATTATCGACGCCAACGATAAACATTGGTCAGCGCCAAAAAGGTCGGTTAGCCGGCCCTTCAGTTTTTCATTGCCAGGCCGATACCCTAGCTATAGGTGAAGCAATCAGCAAAGTGACATCGCCGCAATATCTAACGCGACTAGATCCCGCGAAAAATCCATACGGTTCAGGATTGGTCAGTCACAAAATTATAGATATCTTAAGATCTTATGATTATTCACCGCAAAAAGAGTTTTATGATATTCAAGCACACTAGGACTAAACAACCATGACAGCCACATTTATTATTGCAGAGGCCGGGGTTAATCATAACGGCGATGAAACTTTAGCATTCAAGCTAATTGATGCGGCAGTAGCTGCTGGTGCCGACGCGGTTAAATTTCAAACTTTCAAGGCCAAAAATCTGGTAACTGCGCAAGCATCTAAAGCGCGCTACCAGCAGGAGAATGATCCGATTGATGAATCGCAAATGGACATGTTGGCTAAACTTGAGCTGCCTTTTGAGGCTCACCATAAGCTCATGAAATACGCTAAGCAGCAAGGAATTATGTTTCTTTCTTCAGCCTTTGATCACGACAGTTTGGATTTTTTAGTCAACGATTTAGGTTTGACCTTATTAAAGATCGCATCAGGAGAAATCACTAACTCGCCATTTATTCTGGCCCATGCCAGAACCCAATGTCAGCTGATTTTATCAACTGGGATGTCTAACCTCGCCGAGATTGAACAGGCCTTAGCTGTGATTGCTTTTGGTTATACGGCCGCGCCCGATGTGCCGCCATCACATACTGCATTTAAGCAAGCTTATCACAGCGATCTAGGACAAGCGGCCTTACGTGAAAAGGTCACCTTATTGCATTGCACCACCCAATATCCAGCACCATTTGAGCAAATTAACCTTAATGCCATGAGCACTATGGCTAGTCACTTTAACTTAGCCGTTGGTTATTCAGATCATAGTCAAGGTATTGTCGTGCCTATTGCCGCAGTCGCACAAGGCGCTTGTATCATTGAAAAACACTTTACCTTGGATAAAACATTGCCAGGGCCTGATCATCAAGCATCGTTAATACCAGCAGAGCTGACAGCAATGGTAAGCGCTATCCGTAATGTTGAGCTTGCATGTGGTAGCCATATCAAGGTTGCGAGTCAATGCGAAATAGAAAATAAATCTGTTGCTCGCAAAAGCTTGGTTGCCAAAGTAACCATTAGCAAAGGCCAACCACTAACCTCAGCTAACCTTGACATAAAACGCCCCGGCCACGGTATTTGTCCAACCCAATATTGGCATTATCTTGGCACAACAGCGACCAAAGCATATCAACCTGGCGAACTGATCAATGAATAAGCCCGTTTCAATGCCGATAATAGTGCTTGGCGGTGGGGGCCACGCTGCGGTACTCATTGATGTTTTGCTACAGCTAAACTATGAAATTATCGCTTACGTTGCGCCGTCTCAAAACCTTAATGAACCAATTTTTTCACCGTTAACATGGCTCGAGCAGGATGAGCACGTATTATCTTACGATCCCACTAAGGTCATCCTAGTTAATGGCATCGGCTCGATACCCGGATCTTCATTACTGCGTCGTGACTTGTATCAGAAATTTAAAGTCGCGGGTTTTGACTTCTTAACCGTGGTTAGTAACAGCGCTACGGTCTCTCGTTATGCAGAACTAGCAGAAGGTGTACAAATTTTACCAGGGGCAATCGTTAATTGTGGAGCGAGGATCGGCACAAATAGCATCATCAATTCCGGTGCTATTGTCGAACATCACTGTCACATTGGTCAGCACAATCACCTAGCACCCAGAGCGACTTTAAGTGGTGGCGTCGTTACCCAACATCAAGTCCATATCGGGACTGGTGCCAACATCATACAGTCACTTAACATCGGAGAGAATGCGGTGATTGGTGCAGGTGCGACAGTCACCAAAGACATCGCTAATAACGAGATAATATATCCCGCACAATCTTTCATCAAGCGGGTGAACTAATCGAGCCAATTGCTTGGCAAACTGCTGTTTTTAAGAGAAGATTAGAATAAATTAAATAAGACTGACTCATCCAACCTATATCTTAGCATTAACAGGTTGGCATTGAGGAGCTCACTCATTATATCCGCCGGCAGTTAACGTCGGATTACACATTCATTAATAACCCAAGATCCATGATCCTAGGATTTTATATGCAACCTAATTGGCAAGACATTTTAATTGCACCTTCGACATCCATGGAACAAACCATTAGAGTCATTGATAAAGGCTCCTTGAAACTGGCCTTAGTTGTTGACGATAATAACAGACTACTTGGCATCGTGACTGACGGAGATATACGCCGAGCCTTAATCAGTCACAAAAAAATGTCGTGCCCAATTGAACAGGTAATGAACAACAAACCTCAAGTCGCTCAAGTTGATGATTCTCGAGCCAAACTATTGCACATGATGAATAGCAAAGGCCTACTGGCCATTCCCTTGCTCGCTGATGAGGTCGTCGTAGGCTTAGAGACCTTACAGCAAATTATTGAGCGTCCAAGATACGATAATCCAGTGGTGCTAATGGCTGGCGGTTTTGGTACTCGTTTGCGCCCGCTAACCAACAATTGCCCAAAACCCCTGTTAAAACTCGGTGAAAAACCAATTTTAGAAACTATTATTGAAAACTTTATAAGCTCAGGCTTTCACCAGTTTTATATTTCAACCCATTACTTGCCTGAAACTATTGTTGAGCATTTTGGTGATGGATCTAAATGGGGGGTAGATATCCATTATATTCATGAAGATACCCCTTTGGGCACCGCAGGCAGCTTAGGGCTGTTGCCCCCAAGCCTTCCAGACTTACCGATTATTATGATGAATGGTGATGTGTTAACTAAAATTAACTTCGAGCAACTGCTCAGTTATCACAATAAACTCCAACCGCTGTGTACTATGTGTGTCCGTGAAGACCAATATACCGTGCCTTATGGCGTTGTTGAAGCTGACGGTACCCGCATCACCAGTTTAATTGAAAAGCCAACCCATAAATATTTCATTAATGCCGGGGTCTATATTGTCAGTAAAACCATGGTCAACGCCGTGACTAAAAACCAGCATGTTGACATGACCGATTTAATTGAACAATATTTGCAAAAACAACAATATATTGCGATGTTTCCGGTACATGAGTATTGGTTAGATATCGGAAAAATGGTTGATTTTTATCAGGCACAAAAAGATGTCTCACACGGTGGTAACTATGCAAAATAAAGAGGAAAGTATTGGGTTCGAAGCATCGATTGTTCTCCCACAAAAACGCATTATCGCTATTATTCCAGCACGTGCTGGCAGTAAACGGTTGCCAGGTAAAAACACCAAAGACCTGTGCGGTAAGCCCTTAATTGAGTGGAGCATTGAAGCGGCTTTACAATGTTCTTCGATAAGTAAAACATTAGTAAGCACCGACTGCCAAGACACGGCGGCCCTAGCAAAATCAATGGGCGCTGACGCTCCCTTTATTCGCCCAGCCGACTTGGCAGGAGATACCGTCGCCAGTATCGACGTAGTATTGCATGCGCTGACCTACTTGGAAAATAACGGACAAGAATTTGATTATGTAATCTTGCTGCAACCCACCTCGCCGTTAAGAACCACACAAGATATTAGCCAAGCAATAAATCAACTAAACGAGCAACAAGCTGCTGCGATAATCAGTGTCTGCGAATGTGAACACTCGCCGTTATGGACCAATACTTTAGATCATCATGGCGACATGACTAATTTTTTAGTGGGTGGGTCGGAAAATAATACTCGCAGCCAAGATTTACCTACTTACTACCGCCTCAACGGCGCAATTTATATTGCCAATGTTTCGGCCCTACGCGAACAAAAAAACTTCTTCTTAACAGAGCGGGTATTTGCCTAC
Organism: Gammaproteobacteria bacterium; assembly: GCA_013214945.1. Lineage (NCBI taxonomy): Bacteria > Pseudomonadati > Pseudomonadota > Gammaproteobacteria > Gammaproteobacteria bacterium. The sequence continues at coordinate 74,332 of JABSRT010000012.1, read as the reverse complement.
ACTATGGCTCAGCAACACTCAATTGATATCGATAGCGCTATCGATTTCAAACTGGCCGAACTGTTGCTTTCAGAACGTCTAACAGCAGAGTTAGCTAGCTAAAGTAATATAACGCACCAGACCAATTGATTTGGACTGGTGCGTTATAAACGCTCAATAGTTGGCTACTGTGCTAACCAATGCAAGGCTGTTTTGTTTCCCGGTTCCAATTGTAAAACAAACTCGTAAGCCATTTTCGCCGATTCAGGACTCGAGATATCAGTGAACAATTGCGCCAACTCTAACCACACCTTAGTATCGCGATTATGAATTTCTAAGTAGCGCGAATAAGCATCAATTGCCTGATCTTGTTTATTATTAACTTTTAAAATACTGGCATATAGTGGTAAGTGGATGCTTATAAGGTCACTTAATTTTTCCAGCAGAGCCTCGGCGTGCTCGTATTGTTCAAGTGAAATACAAATTGACGCCATATGTTTATAATCAACGTCGTGTAAATCTTGCTCCGCAACTTGTTCAAATGCAGTTAAAGCCGCCGCCAATTTATCGTCAAATAAATATTGATAGGCCTGAGCCATAGCTAACAAACTCGCTGTAACGGCATCATCTTGCTTCTGCTTTTTGTGCTTTGTTAACTGATTAATAATTAATGCCAAACCTTGCTCATTCATTTCAAAAAATAAACATCTTATTTTGTAAGGAACTTTAGCTAACGAAGTCGTTTGTTGCGCATATTTCTTCTCAATCGCTTGATGGTGTAATTGTAGTGACCTAGAGTTATCTTCAAGTAGCTTGTTGCAAGCTTCGCTCGTTCGTTCTGGTGCGGCAGCATGTTTATCCGCCCAACGCGCTAAACAACCAAACTCATGTTGCGCTCGCCAGTAATCATTGATTAATTCAAGATCAACCGACGGTTGCTCAGCAGCAAGCCGAATATCGAGCCGTTTGCCTGCGTTAACAATGAACTGTAATAACTGCTCAGCCCCTTTTATATATGCCTGATAATACAACCGCCCCGCTTGTTCTATTTCGCTATTAGATAAACTTTCATTAGCCTGCTTATCTAGAGTTTTAACAAATTCACCAATGGCTATTTTTTTTATTAAAGCAGATAAATAACCGTATTTATTGACCAATTTATTTTCTATCTTATCAAGCTTTATTTTGTTGTCGCCCTGAACCTTCTTACTTGACTGTGGAGCACACATCTTTTGATTAATTGTTATTGCTTCATTGGCCAATTTTTTAATCGTAGCTAAGTCAGTTGAGACACGCTTGAATTCATGCTCGAGTGCTAACAGATGTTCACGGTGATTGGGTTGGCTATAACTGGGGACTAATCGATCGATCAATTGTTGCGTTGTTTGACCTTCATCGGTTAGCTGAACGTCATTAATCGCAATAAAGTCGATGTTATCGACAATGGCCGCATCAAATGAGAGGTTAAACACCTGACAATTCTTTTGCTTAGCAAATTGAGCTTGCACTCCTAATATTTTAGTCGCCATCGCAAAAGGCGCGGTCGTTTCAGCCTTCTTTCCTGAATATGTATCAACCCATAATCCCTGATGAGAGATATCAACGCCTTTATTAGCTTCAAAGCTTCCTTGCGTATGGGAAGCACCATCGAGGTTAAAGCATAAATCAGCACCCGTTAATAAGATATTTTTAAAACCCATAGCAGCTGCGACTACGAGACCAAAGTTCACTACATTAGGACCACCACTGGCACCTAACTCTGGGTTTAATTTAGTGTCCCATGGCAGTAGTGCATCTGAAAATACTGACTTTCCACGCCACTGGCTCAAAAGTGATGGCACAATATGGCTTGAGTTAATTAATAAAGTGCTAGGCGGGAAATCCAACATCTCTTTACTGTTATCGTAACTTAATAATGTCGGGTCAACTGATACCACAATATCAGGGATCAGTGCTTCACTAAGCAGTTTCTTCGAAATTCGGGCCACTGCAATAATAGTCAAGTTTTGTCTATTGCGTTTGATCCATTCAAGATGTAAGTCAAGAGATGGTCCGCCGCCCAAAATGACACAAGTTTTAGCGCTAAAGTGGCCATTAAGCAATGCTGAACTATACATGTTATCAACAGAGTTGGTTATTTGGCGTTCAATAAACAATGAGTTACCAAACAGACGTCGAATCTGAAAAATAAGATCATCATAGGCATACTCAATCTCAATCCTAGCCTGATGGTAAGCGGGGTTGTGGACCTCGATAGTCGATAGCGAACGATGAATCTTGACCCGACTATTATAGAGATATGGCGTAATAGCATCACGATCGAATTGTTCGGCCCATTGCTGTGGGGTACAAAACTTCAGAACATTTTGCCACTCAGGAGGTAACTCAGGACGAATAAGTTCAATGTATTGCGGTAACTCGATAAATAAATAACATGAATTATCTGCAATACCTTGTTCTACTAAATATTGAATTAATAAACCAGAGTCGGTACCAATTACTACGTGATAGGTATTTTCATCCCAGAATGACTTATCTATATTTTTTTTAAATACCTCACCTGCGTTTTGCTTTAAAAATGAATCACCATTAATTGAATGTAAAAATTGATCACCATAATTGTTAGCTAATACGGGTTCAAAACCACTATTTTCAGCAGAAGTCATTAATTAGTTTCCTATTTAGATATCTCTCAAACCGACACAATAATCCATCGGTTGTTCTTTACTTAACATTATGCAAAATTTACTCCATAATGAAACATATTATTTTAACATAACAATAAAAATTGACGTTTAATCAAGGTGGTAGTCAATCTAATTATTTTTTGCAGTATGGCGCATTTTTCGCATAGTAAAAATGGTGTCAACTTTATGACAGCGCGACTGGGCACTTTGGACTTGGAATGACGTTGTTGATGCTATCAACTTTAAATTTATATCTTTGTTTAAATTTGCCTGATAAGTTTCAAATAATCGGATATTATAAACAAAGAATTACAAAAATTAGGTGTAACCATGACTAGGTTGTCAATAAGAACATATAAACAAACGAGCATTTCTGGCGCTGCTGACAACAACCCACACCAACTTGTTTCTGCCATCTATCGTCAACTTTTAGGCAATGTAGCCGCCGCTAAAGGAGCTATAAACCAAAATGATATCCCTAAGCGTAATGAATTAATAAACAAAGCCGTTATGCTAATCGGTGTGCTAGAACAGTCTTTAGATTTCAAAACTGGAGGCGAAATATCAGATAATCTGGCCGCTCTTTATGAGTACGCAAGTTTCTTGTTATTTGAAGCAAACCGCCACAATGACAGTGACAAACTTGAAGAGGTGATACAACTGCTACTGCCAATAAAGTCAGCGTGGGATCAAATACCAACTGAAGAACGAAACAAAGTCGGCTTTGTGAATTAACTAATGATAGAAACTCAATTACATCAACTTCTCGAACTCTCGGCTCAGATAAAAGCGATATTTGTGACATTTGATATAACTATTGATAACACAAAATCGCTTGAGCAAGCGGGCAAACTTATCGCCCAACGTGATCGTGATACTAGAAAGTTTTTTACACTTTACTCACCAGAGCAGCTAACAGAGTTCTCATCATTATTAAATGATTTAGTCAAAGACGACCTAGCACTGCAAGTCATTTCAAGTGAGCTGAAGAGTAAAATGAGTAAACAGATAATACAACAAAAGCGTAAAACAAAGGCGACTCAAGCATACATCAAAGATAACTCCTAAAAATACTTCCATGTGCTTTGTTAGGAACTTATTTAGTTATTAGAGACAACCCCTGGCATGCTATTTAACTGCGACATAACAAAACTGCCGGTTGCGCTCATATTGGCAACCATTGCATCCATTGCATTATATTGGGCGAATAGTCGAGCTTCGTATTTATCCATCTTCAATGTAAACGCTTCAGAACTATCATTTAGGCGAGTCATTTGCTTATTGTATCCTTCAACTCTGCTGTCTACTAATCCACTACTTTCAGTGTAGTTCTTGATAAATGAATTCATCGATGCCGCAAAACCGGGAGTGGTCTCACTGCCGATAAAAAAGGCCTGGACAGCCGCCGGATTATCACTGAGTTGGTCAGCGAGCTCTGTCTTATCAAACGACAATACACCATACCTATCTGCGCTAACACCTAACTGTGTTAATGCTAGAGTATCTCCATTAACTGTATCGTATGAAGAACTTAAAAAATTTCGTAATTTCGAAGTAACACTGCGCAGCATCGAATCGCCGGCTAATACGCCAGAGGCTTCATCCTCGCCGCCAGCTTTGCTCATTTTAGTAACGAGCTTGCTCAATTCGTTATATGCTGACACATAAGCTTCAAGACTTTCTTCAACAAGGGTATTATTTTCTTCAATACCTAACGTCGATTTATCATCAACATCGTGTGACTGTAATACGTTGATAGTTACACCTTGGATAGCATCTTTAAACTCATTCGTAGTACTGGTGAGATTGATCGCACCATCCACTGTTATTGATGCATCAAGAGCTGGTGTGAGTTCGGTTAAATTAGTCGTTGTAAAATCAGCAACACGCCCACTAGCTCCCGATGCTGATACTGTTATTGCATTATCAATCCCTGTTTCTTTTGAGCTCATCACTAGCCGCTGAGCGCCATCAGACTCAGTAATTATAGTCGCAATAGTAGAGCTATTATCAGTAGCGTCATTAATCTTATTACGAATATCAGATAAGGTATCAGTAGGATCTACAACAATATCAAAACTTGAACTAGCATCCGCTGTTGCGAAGGTTAATGTGCCACTACCCACTGCTTCTGTATCAGTGAAACTCGAGGTCACTGATTTATGTGCTTGGGCTAAGTTATTAACTTTTATATCAAATTTACCAAGCTGCGCCGATGAATCAGAAGACACCTTAATAAACTCATCGGTGCCTGTCGCTGTACTCTGCTTAAAGCTATCGAGATCACTAAGTTCTTCTATCGAGGTTTGCAGCTTATCTAAAGCGCTTTTAAAGGCTCCCATGGCAGAAATACTGGTCGTTAAGTCAGCTTTTTTATCTTCCATGCGCGCTTCGAATGGCGTTCTTTCAGCTTCAACTAAACCAGTCACAATGTCGCTGACCGGTAAACCTGAACCAATACCTGTAAATGAAATACCTGACATGAATCACCTCAATAAAAGCATTACGCCTTCGAGTTTACAAAGTTACCTGCCGCATCGGACAAATTGGCTATTAAATCTAAAACTTCTTCCGATGGATATTGGCGAATAACTTCCTGGGAATCACGGTCAATCACTTTAATCACATCGCGCCCAGAATCTTTATCAACACTAAATTCAAGGCCTTTGTTTAACGAACCTACAAACTCCTGCAGTTTTTGAGCCATGTTTTCTAGCTGTTCTCGCTGAAGAGTTGCTTGCTGTTTTTCTTTCGCTTCAACGGCTGGTTTATCGATAATTTTATTAACACTAGCTTGTTCAGCCACAATGTTAATTGCAGTTGAGTCTTGAGTATTCGCTTGCTTTTCAGCCGCAGAGTTATTTAACTTTGAGGTGATGTCAACTTGATCATTGCTCGAGACACCTCGATTTTCCGGCGTATTCTTTACATTCATTGCTGATGCAGTCAATGATAAATCAATATTCATATCACTCCCCTTTTATTAACCAACCCACTTATGGTTATTATGCCAAATGGCGCACAATATTTAAACATTTAAAACGAATTAAACCGTTGCGAAAAAATCTGGCAACGGTTTAAAAACTGACTTTAATACAACTGTTGTTTCTAAACCGTAGTAAAATGTCGTTAGTTAAAAGTCAATTATTCTATCATTAGCCTAATAAGCTTAATGCTGACTGTGGTAACTGATTTGCCTGAGCAAGAATCGAGGTACCTGCTTGTTGTAATATTTGGTTACGAGTCATCGCCGCTGTTTCTGTCGCAAAATCGGTATCACGGATACGGCTACGAGACGCAGATACATTTTCTTGAACATTTGCTAGGTTAGAGATGGTGTGTTCAAAGCGATTTTGGACCGCACCTAAATCTGCCCGCTGAGCATCTACCGTTGCAATCGCCGTATCAATAAGGCCAATTGCCGTTTGTGCTGATGCCGCTGATGCTACCCCTAAATCGCCAGCTTTAACTCCTAGAGTAGAGGCATCCATGTTAGCAATAGAAATTGTAATTGTTTCGTTTGCTTTGGCACCCACTTGAAATTCGACACCAGCAGCAAAGCTACCTTGTAATAAGCTACGGTCACCAAAAGATGTCTTATCGGCGATTCTCGTTAACTCAGTTTGCAACGCAGTAATTTCTTTACCAATCGAGGTCCTGTCAGCCGAAGAATTCGAGCCGTTAGCCGCTTGCACCGACAAATCTCGCATCCGTTGCAAAATGTTAGTTGATTCTTGCAACGCGCCCTCAGCTGTTGCCGCCATTGAAATACCGTCTTGAGCATTTCGTTGTGCCACACCTAAACCATTTATCTGTGAAGTTAAGCGGTTAGATATCTGCAGGCCTGCAGCATCATCTTTTGCACTGTTAATCCGCAAACCAGAAGACAAGCGCTGCATCGACGTTGCTAACGAATTAGTTGAGTTGCTCAAATTTCGCTGCCCGTTTAATGACGCGACGTTAGTTTGTACGAATAATGACATAAATCGTCTCCTGAGTTGCTAGTCACAACATATTAAAATTAGTTGGGTTATCCCCTGATACTTAACTTAACGGCATATTTAGCGATAACTTTAATCTTTTTTTACATTTTTTATAAACCAACTAAATATAAGCTAAAAAATTGTTGATGCCTGTATTTAATATACTTATAACGGCTCTAAATTAGCGATAGGCTTGGCTTTCATCCAATATTAGACACGGTAACGTTACTTATAATGATTAAAATAAAAAGGCCATCACCTTATCAAAGATGATGGCCTTAAAATTTGTCGAAATGGACTTTAACCTAATAAGCTTAATGCTGACTGTGGCAACTGATTAGCCTGCGCCAAAATTGAAGTGCCAGCTTGTTGTAATATTTGATTACGAGTCATAGCGGCAGTCTCTGTCGCAAAATCAGTATCTCGAATACGGCTACGAGACGCAGATACATTTTCCTGGACATTAGCCAAGTTAGAAATGGTGTGTTCAAAACGATTTTGCACCGCACCTAAATCGGCACGCTGAGTATCAACTGCCGCAATAGCTAAATCTATTTGGCCAATTGCCGACTGAGCCGATGCTGCAGTACCAACACCTAGTGCCGCTCCATGAACCCCTAGCGTTGAAGCGTCCATTGAGGTGATCGTAATTTGAATCGTTTCATTCGCTTTGGCGCCCACTTGAAAATCAACCCCAGCAGCAAAGCTACCCTGTAATAGCTTACGGTCACCAAACGATGTTTTATCAGCTATTCGAGTTAACTCAGTTTGCAACGCAGTAATTTCCTTACCAATCGAGGTCCGGTCAGCCGTTGAATTTGAGCCGTTAGCCGCTTGCACCGACAAATCACGCATCCGTTGCAAGATATTTGTTGACTCTTGTAACGCGCCTTCTGCTGTTGCCGCCATTGAAATACCGTCTTGAGCATTTCGCTGCGCCACGCCTAGACCATTTATTTGCGAGGTTAAGCGGTTGGATATTTGTAGTCCTGCAGCATCATCTTTAGCGCTGTTAATACGCAAGCCAGAAGACAAACGTTGCATTGACGTTGCTAACGAATTAGTTGAGTTGCTTAAATTACGTTGACCGTTTAACGAGGCGACGTTTGTTTGTACGAATAAAGACATAATCCAACTCCTGACGTTTTAACACTAAAGTTTAAATTGCTGGGACATTTCCCTGATAATTAACTTAACGGCACCAAAAACAATAACTTTAATCTTTTTTCCCTTTATTTATAAAATTCCACTCCCATTCGCTCAAATCCACTAAATATAGCCAAAATCTAACCTAACTTACTCCACAATGTAGTACATGGTTCTAAAATACCGTAAGCAATAACTATCTACCCCCTGAAATTGTAAGGAAATAGCATTCGATAAATGTTTAAAACTGCGTTACACGCCTGCTCTACGTAATTAAGCTAAGCTAGACCAAGTATTTATCATTACACTCTTATTAATATTTTATACCAAGTGTATTTTCTTTATGCCCATTAGCTCGGGGGGCAATTATCATTCAGTTAAATATCAGTCATTTTCTGACATGCTGAAGCCTAACTAGCGTACCAATTTTAGTTGCTGGCCACATTTAACTGGGACATCACCACTTGCATGTTGAATTCGGGCATTTAAAAGGTGTGCTTGTTGTGCGCGGGGGAAATAAGCTCGAACACGCTGTTGCCTACAGGAGTAGCTAGGGAGTGCGCTGACTAAGTAGAAGTAAGTGCTAAACACGGTCTTTTATTATAATAAATGTGATTAATGAAGGGATCTGGTGAGGCGAAGGTCGAATCATCAACTACAGGCGCTAAATTTTCTTACAACTAGCTCAATTAAAGAAAAAAGCTGTCACGTATATTACATGACAGCCTGATTGATTTCGCTTAATTTAGAACGCTCGCTATTAGCCTAACAAGCTCAGTGCTGATTGCGGCAACTGATTCGCCTGCGCCAGAATTGAAGTACCTGCTTGTTGTAATATCTGGTTCCGAGTCATCGCAGCAGTTTCTGTCGCAAAGTCGGTGTCACGAATACGGCTACGTGACGCTGATACATTTTCTTGAACATTAGCCAGGTTAGATATAGTGTGTTCAAAGCGATTTTGCACCGCACCTAAATCGGCACGCTGAGTATCTACAGTGGCAATTGCGGTATCGATTAAAGCAATCGCTGTTTGAGCATCGGCAGCAGTTGAAACGCCTAAGGTGCCAGATTCAACCCCTAATTTAGATGCATCCATAGATGCGATAGTGATCGTGATCGTTTCATTAGCCTTGGCACCCACTTGAAACTCAACCCCAGCATTAAAACTACCCTGCAATAGTTTGCGGTCACCGAAAGATGTTTTGTCAGCAATTCGAGTTAGTTCTGTTTGCAGTGCTGATATTTCTTTACCAATAGACGTACGGTCAGCTGTTGAGTTCGAACCGTTAGCCGCTTGCACCGATAAATCACGCATTCGTTGCAAGATATTAGTTGATTCTTGTAACGCACCTTCTGCCGTTGCTGCCATTGAAATACCATCTTGAGCATTTCGTTGTGCTACCCCTAATCCATTTATTTGCGAGGTCAAACGGTTAGAAATCTGCAGACCTGCGGCATCATCTTTGGCGCTATTAATTCGTAAACCAGAAGATAAGCGCTGCATCGAAGTAGATAAAGCATTTGTTGAATTACTTAAATTACGCTGGCCGTTTAATGAGGCGACGTTTGTTTGTACGAATAAAGACATAATCCAACTCCTGACGTTTTTAACACTGGGTTTAAATTTCTAGGGTATTCCCCTGATACTTAATTTAACGGCACCATGTTCAAAAACTTTAATGCTTTTAGCAAAATTTATTATAAATTCAATTTGTTATTAAAATTAAAGTGACGAGAAAGCTTACTGCTCACGAACAAAAAAGGCCGCCACGTATAACGTGGCGGCCTTGATACTTCCTAAGTTTTAGTTTTGGGTGTTAACCTAATAAGCTTAATGCCGACTGTGGCAATTGATTAGCCTGCGCTAAGATTGAAGTACCTGCTTGTTGTAATATTTGATTTCGAGTCATTGCAGCTGTTTCAGTTGCAAAATCAGTATCACGAATACGACTACGTGACGCTGATACATTTTCTTGGACATTAGCCAAGTTGGAAATTGTGTGTTCAAAGCGATTTTGAACCGCACCTAAATCTGCACGCTGAGCATCAACCTTTGCAATTGCACTATCGATTCGACCAATAGCGGCTTGCGCAGCAGAAGCAACACTCACACCAAGATCCGCAGCCGCAACAGAAAGAGTTGTCGCATCCATCGTAGTAATTGAGATTGTAATAGTCTCGTTAGCCTTAGCCCCCACTTGGAATTGAACACCACCAGAAAAACTACCTTGCAATAGTTTACGATCGCCAAACGCTGTTTTGTCTGCAATACGGGTCAATTCCGTTTGTAGTGCGCTAATTTCTTTACCTATAGAGGTACGGTCAGCGTCTGAGTTCGAGCCGTTGGCAGACTGTACAGCTAGGTCTCGCATCCGCTGTAAAATGTTAGTTGACTCTTGCAACGCCCCTTCAGCGGTCGCCGCCATCGAGATACCATCTTGAGCATTTCGTTGTGCAACCCCTAAACCATTAATTTGCGAAGTTAAGCGATTCGAAATTTGCAGGCCTGCAGCATCATCTTTAGCGCTATTGATTCGTAAGCCAGAAGACAAACGCTGCATAGAAGTTGATAATGCATTAGTAGAGTTGCTCAAATTACGCTGACCGTTTAATGAAGCAACGTTTGTTTGGACAAATAAAGACATATTGTTCTCCTAATTAGCTTAGCGCTAAAGTTAAACTTAAATTTGCTAGGGATGACGCCCGATAATTAATTTAACGGCCTCTATCAAAAAAACTTTACATTTATTTCGTTATTAATTTCATAAAAAACTCATCTCTTTGATTTAAATTAATAATCTGTCGTATATTTTTCTAGAAGGTCAATTTGAAAAGAGTTTTTAATGAATAAAAAGGATATTTTGATCATGCAGGAACTAAGCGGTAGTCACATAAAGCAACGTGGCTACCGCTATATACATCTTATAATCTAACTATGGGCTTTAACTTATCCCAATAGGCTTAATGCAGATTGTGGTAATTGATTAGCCTGAGCAAGGATGGAAGTACCTGCCTGCTGGAGTATTTGGTTTCGAGTCATTGCTGCTGTTTCAGTCGCAAAGTCAGTATCACGAATACGGCTACGCGACGCCGATACGTTTTCCTGAACATTAGCCAAGTTAGAAATAGTATGCTCGAACCTATTTTGAACCGCACCTAAATCAGCACGTTGCGCATCAACCGTAGCGATGGCAGTATCGATCTTGCTAATAGCATCTTGCGCTGCAGAAGCAACACTCACCCCAATATCGCCGGAGTCAACAGCAAGTGTCTCTGCATCCATTGAGCCGATATCAACCTGAATTGTTTCATTGGCTTTGGCACCAACCTGAAAATCTACCTTAGAAAAACTACCATCTAACAACGTTTGATCACCAAACGATGTTTTTTCGGCAATTCGGGTTAATTCTGTTTGCAGCGCACTAATCTCTTTGCCAATAGAAGTACGGTCAGCGTCTGAGTTCGAGCCGTTGGCAGATTGCACCGCCAAATCTCGCATCCGCTGTAAAATGTTAGTTGACTCCTGCAGCGCCCCTTCAGCGGTCGCAGCCATTGAGATGCCATCTTGAGCATTTCGTTGTGCGACCCCTAAGCCGTTTATTTGCGATGTTAAACGATTCGAAATTTGTAAACCTGCCGCGTCATCCTTCGCGCTATTAATCCGCAAGCCTGAAGATAAACGTTGCATTGAGGTCGACAACGCATTCGTTGAGTTACCTAAATTACGTTGACCATTTAATGAGGCAACGTTTGTTTGAACAAATAAAGACATAGAAATCTCCTTGATTACTGAGTCACTAATAGTTAAATTTTCAGGGGTACTCCTGATATCGAACGTAACGGCCTCTTTTCAATAAACTTTAATTTTTTTATAATTTTATGGAAAATTATAAAAAACAGACTATTAAAAAGTGATTAAATTCTTAAAGAACAAATAGCTATTCACATACATTTTTAAAGCAGTTTTAATGTCCTTGTCATGTCCTCAATAAAACTTATGTTTACCAGGCTAAATGGCACTTTTGACCAGCGATATTTAACTAACTGTCTTACAAACGGCGGGTCTTAGTAAACATTAATAACACCCTAGTTATTAATGTTTAGGTTAAGCTCAATTACCCTTAGCCCCCAGTTGAACTTAAGTTCCTGAACTGTATAATAACTCTAATAAAATCGAATTTAACCACTAAGATTTCGACCCAGCATTAGCGATTATCAGCAGCACTGAAGTAGCGTCAATAGCATAGATACAAGACGCTACAGCGCCAAGATAGCTGAGATTAAATCCAGGAACGTGAAATATATGCCACATATTATACCTAAGCCACAAACCGTAAACTACGATGACTTTTCGCCGTCAAACCAAGATCTCAAGATAAAATATGGCCTGCCTGGCGAGGTGCTTTTTTGTAAGAAATGTACCATTTCAAACCAACGTCCTAATTCCGTCGTCGAATATAAACACACCAAAGACAGCCTCAAGAAAACAATAAACTTTGACGCTGAAGGAGTTTGCGACGCCTGTACAATGGCAGAACGCAAGCACAATACAATCGATTGGCAACATAGAGAACAAGAGCTTAAAGCACTATGTGACAAGCATCGCTCTACCGATGGTTCTTATGATTGCTTACTGCCTGGCTCTGGTGGCAAAGACAGCTTTTATGCCGCCCACATCCTAAAAGAAAAATATGGCATGCATCCTTATACGGTGACCTGGGCGCCACATATGTATACCGATTGGGGCTGGCGTAATTTTCAGCGCTGGATCCACGCCGGTTTCGATAATATGCTAATGACACCCAACGGTCGGGTTCATAGACTACTAACCCGTTTGGCGGTTGAAAATTTATTCCATCCTTTTCAGCCATTCATGATTGGTCAAAAAGCGCTTGCGCCTAAAATGGCGGCAATGCTTAACATTCCTTTAGTCTTTTTTGGCGAAAATGAAGCCGAGTATGGTAATCCCATCGCTGATAATGAAACAGCCCAGCGTGATTGGGACTATTTTACGATGGAAGACCAATCTAAAATCAATATTAGCGGTGTATCAATTCAATCTTTAAAAGATGATTTTGGTTTGACCAAAGCCGATCTAGACCCTTACATGCCAGCGAACCCAGATACTTTACGCAAGGCTGGGGTACAAGTTCAATATTTGGGTTATTACCTAAAATGGCATCCACAAAGCTGCTACTACTATACTCATGAGCATGGAGGGTTTGAAGTTTCTCCTGAACGTAGCCCGGGTACTTATAGTAAATACAATTCAATTGACGATAAGATTGATGATCTGCATTATTTCACCACCGCGACTAAGTTTGGCATTGGGCGCGCTACGTATGACAGCGCACAGGAAATTCGCTCACTGGATATTGAACGTGAAGAAGGTGTAGCCTTAGTTAAACGCTTTGATCATGAATTTCCAGACCGTTTTATTGACGAAATATTTACCTATTTATCAATACCAGAGTCGGAGTTTCCGCTTGCAAGCAAACAATTTGAGCAGCCGATCATCGACCGCAGTTATTTTGATCAATTAACGGATAGTTTCCGCTCCCCCCATCTGTGGCAGTTCGACCAACAGACTTGGCAAGTTCGTGATGCGGTATGGCAGGACAAGCACCAGTGATCAGATTAATACCAAGATTAGACATAAAAGGGAAACATCTAATCAAAGGCATTCACCTAGAGGGGTTACGAAAAGTCGGCGCCCCAAATGAATTTGCTCAACGTTATTACCAGCAAGGAGCTGAAGAACTGATATATATGGACGTTGTAGCATCACTTTATGGCCGTAATTCTTTAACCGAGCTCGTTAAAGAAGCCGTCAAATCAGTTTTTATCCCCATTACGGTCGGTGGCGGTATTCGCTCGATAGCTGATGCCAAAGCATTGCTGCGTGTTGGTGCCGACAAAATAGCAATTAATACCGCCGCGACTAAAACTCCCGAACTCATCAATCAAATGGCCAAGAAATTTGGTAGCCAAAGCGTTGTAATTTCGATTGAAGCAAAAGAAACTACCCCAGGCCACTGGCAAGTCTATACCGATAATGGCCGTGAAAAAACAGGTCGAAATGTTCTAGACTGGGTAGTTGAATCCGCTGAGCGTGGTGCAGGAGAATTACTGCTGACATCAATCGATCGTGAAGGTACTCGTCAAGGTTTTGATCTTAATTTAATTAAGCAAGTTCGCCAATTAGTCAACATTCCTATTATCACCTCTGGTGGTCTTGGCAGTACAAATGATGCAGTTGCAGGGATCAATGCAGGAGCCAATGCCATAGCCCTAGCTGATGTTTTACACTTTGACCGCTTAAGCCTAGGCGAGATACATCAAGAGTTACGCCACCAGGGTTTCCCGGTGCGCCCAACGGAGCATTTCACCGATGAGAAAGCCAGCCCACGTTAGCATTATCGATTACGGTGCCAGCAACATGGCCAATGTTCAACACGCTTTTGAGCATATCGGAGTGACTGTTAATATTGTGACCACTGCGGAACAAATATTGAATGCTGAACGCCTAGTTTTCCCCGGCGTAGGCTCATTCCCTGATGCCATGGCGCAGTTACACCGTGACGGTTTGGCCTGTGCAATTAAAGAAGCAGCACTCAATAAACCATTTTTGGGCGTTTGTCTGGGCATGCAGATGTTACTGTCGAGCAGTGTTGAGTTTGAATTAACCCCAGGTTTAGACCTCATTAAAGGCCAAGTAATTAAATTACCTCAGGTAAATAGCGCTGGGCAGGCCTTAATCATACCTAATACTGGCTGGGCCAGGATTGAATTGCAACGCAAAAGCAAGTTACTAACGAATGTGCCAGCCGACAATGCCTTTTATTTTGTTCACTCGTACCATGCTCAAGTCAATGATCCGAGTCATCAACTGGCGACTAGTCAATTCGATCAATATCCAATTAGTGCCATTATTGGCAAAGACAATATTCTCGGTTGCCAATTTCATCCTGAAAAATCAGGTCAGTTGGGACTAAAAATAATACAAAACTTTTTGACCATTTAGGATAATAATTATGAGTCGCTCTAATTTCTGGCAACAATTATCCACCCCCTTTTTTTTACCTGACATTGGGACCTTTTTTAATCAAGATATTAATCTCGCGCTAGATTTAATCAATCAATTGGCACAGGCTAAGGTTTCTGTTTTAAAAGGTGAAATTTTACACAGTGCTGATATTTGTCTTGCTGGCGATACCATTGAAAAGTATTACAATAGTGCGAACAACACGATGGTTAAAGAGAACTATCGGGCGTTAATTGAGCGCAAAGTGGTTTCGCTTGACGATTATCGACTTATATTCGATCACGCGCGTGCACAATCGATGGCAATAATCTTGTCGGTATATGACGAGCAAGGAGCTGACTTCGCCAAAGAGATCGGTTGCATGGCGATTAAAATCGCATCGTCGAATATAACCCACCAACCTTTAATTGAATATATTGCAGCAAAGCAGCTACCAATGATCTTAGATACCGGACATAGCACGCTCGAAGAGGTTTTACGTGCAGTCAGTTGGGCGCGTGATGCTGGCAACTATGATTTACTGATTGAGCATAGCCCACCCGCACCACCAAACGATGTAAAACTGCACAACTTACGCTTTATGCAGACCATGGGACAAGCCGCTGGTACCCCTTTTGGTTTATCAGATCATCACAATGGTGATGAAATGCTCTTTGCCGCTACGGCAATGGGAGCAATCATTTTAGAAAAAGGTGTTTGCCCCAATAATATGGCAGCTGAGCAAGACGGCGCGCATGCGATGCCGATTAACCAAGTTGCTCAAACAATTGAAAAAATAAATAATATCGCGTCGGCGCTGGGTAATGGCTACCGTGAATTACCAAGATATCGAGCAAAATATCATTCTAGAATGGGCTTAGTGGCTAAAGTTGATATCGCCCAAGGTCAATGCTTATCTCTGGCTAATGTTAGCTTTGCCTTTCCTGCTTTAGGCATAGCAACAGAATATTGGAGTGAAGTGCAAGGGGTCAAGACTAGCCGAGATATTACAGCCAAAAGCGTTATAAACTGGTGTGATATTAATGGCTAAGCCGAGTGAACTCAATACTGTTCGAGTCATTAATCCGACAGCGAACGCGATAACTATGCCAGCGTTTAGTCAACTAGATCCGAAGATAGTATGGCTATCGATGACAGCTCCACAGCGCAAATCAATCAGTCGTTATAGTGGTCTTAACGGCCACTGGCAACGGCTATGTACCGAGCACACTTTTCCTCAAGGCTATTATAGTTGCCAAAGTACTGCGCAAACATATTTTGTCAAAGTACTATTACCTGAGCATGGTAATAGAACTATTGCAGCGGATCACATTGTCAGCTATCTCGCACAGCATAACTTTATCGTTAATCGACTAATTGAGTATCGAGTGCTAGATTTAGCACAAGGCAGTTTCTTTATTTTGGTTTACCCACAACTAGAGTTTAGATTAAGTGATTTTTCAAGTGCAGATATTAGCGCCTTGGCAACCGTAACGGCCAAAATCCATCAGCTACTACGCCATTATCCACAGCAACAGCAGGTACAGAGACGTAGTGGCGATAAACATCAAAAATTAGTCGCGCATTGGCAACTATTATTAGACCAACCGGATCAACTAAATAAGTTACCTCATCCCGCACAACTTATCTTGCAAGCGCACAGACCCTCGCTGCTTAATATTTTACAGATAGAGAGTCAGGTTATTCATGGCGATCTCAATGTCGGAAACATTTTATTTACCCAGCAAACATTGCCCTGCATTATCGATTTTGAAGACTGTTTAACGTCATGGGCCTCACCACTGCAAGATGTCGCATTTATTATTGAACGTTTTATTCTTATCCAGCATCAACCTCAGAAGTTTACCGAGCTGTTGACGCTATTTTTAGAACGCTATCTAGCCAAGTTGGCTTGTCCGCTGATAATCGATAACCTGCAACGTCAGCCTGCTTTGATTAGCCAGATATTACAAGCGCTGGCGGTCAAAACATTGGTGATTCTTGCTCAACAAAATCACGGATTTGATGGCATTAACTTACCCGATGAGTGGAACAAATTCATTCAGCTCTATCAGCTAAGTGTCATCAACGAACCGCTAGTAACTCAATTAACTCAGGCAGTGGTCAATAGCTTGCCACTAATACCCAGCCATGATTGATATCATCAGTCTGATAATAACTGCACGCGACCCTGCCACGGTATTATCTTTTAATAAGTTATTACCAGCACTGGCTTGCAACCACCAATTTGAAGTAATTGTGTTAACGCAAGAGCCCGCAAGCTCGCTCGTGGTCAAAGTAAATGGCATTCGTTATTTTTCTTTAACTACCGAGCAACTTGCAATAGCACAGCTCCAAGCGATTAATGAGCGTAAAAAAATAGATGCGGTCTTAACTGGGATCTCAGGGCCAGATAGAGGGATCGATGAAATAGCGCTTGAATTTGCATATTCTCAGAAAATCCCAAATTATGCTTTGCAAAGTTTTTGGGGTGATTTCAATCCCAGTGTCGCCATCATACCTGATACGCTATTTACGCTTGATCAACAGGCAAGTGATAGCAACCAAGCCCGTTTCCCCGATAGCAGAAATATTGCGATTGGCTCAATTAAACATATTGATTATTCATCCATAAACTCAGCTGAAATCCGACAACATTTTCGAGATAAACTGGTGTTAGCACAGTCAACCGTAATCGGGTTTTATGGACAGCCCCTTGCAGAAGTCGAAGGTTATCTTGCAACTCTAACCCAGTTAGTTGACGAGCTACAGCGCTGGGATCGTCAGTTTACATTCGTTTACCGCCCACATCCCAAAGAATCAGCTAATTTAAAAACTCAATCTTGGCAACTATTCCAACAAGCTTTTGGCGTTAATGCTCATTTAGATACCACGGGTGATGTAATTGACAGTTTATGCGGCTGTGACATCGTCGTTAGTGCCTTTTCAACCTGTTGTATTGATGCTGTTTACCTAAATATAAACAGCAAACAAGCGATCAATAGCAGTGTCTACCTGTTATTTGAGCCTGAACTTGTCGCTTGGTGGCAACGGTATGCAAAAATAGAAGAAATGCCGCTAACAGGAGAACATGCACTTATCTTAAAAGCCACCATGCCATCGAGAATATTGCCGGTACTTGAACAAGCATTAGCCGATAAATCGAGTTTAAGATCCAACGCAATCGCTTATCTCCCCTCTCCTAAACAAGCCGTTAATTTAATTATTGAGACCATCAAAAACGATATCTTAGGTTAACGATGTGAATCTAAAAATAATATATTGTATTCAGAAATGACAAAAGCCCATCCTTATGGATGAGCTTTTGTCTGGTGCGCTAGCAGTAGTTTTTTTACAGCAGGTATTAGCCGCCTAATAATTGAACCGCTGCCTGTGGCAACTGGTTAGCCTGAGCTAAAATAGAGGTACCTGCTTGTTGCAATATTTGATTACGCGTCATTACTGCTGTTTCAATCGCAAAATCTGTATCACGAATTCGACTTCTTGCCGCAGAGTTATTTTCGACGACATTTGCTAAGTTAGAAATAGTAGACTCTAAGCGATTTTGAATCGCACCCATCATGGCACGGTTGCTGTCAATAAAGGCTAATGCCGAGTCAATGACTTCAATCGATAACTGCGCGCCAAGGGCTGTACTTACATCTACAGAATCTACCGAGTCAAGCGCTGCGGCACTAACAGTAAGTGAACTGACAGATACATCAGATCCTTCAACGGTATAGTTAATTGGCGACGATAATCGTACAACACCTGTGGCTACCCCGGCTGCCGGCCCCGCAGCTCCTAAAACGAACTGATCGCCATTTGCAGTACCTTCATAATCCATCGCGTTCATTGTGACATCGAGTGTGCTGGTATAACCTGAAAATCCAATGTCGTCACCACGCTCACTGGTTAATACCACTTCGTTGTTAACGACTTCGGCTGTAACACCTGTTTTACCAGAGACTTTATTAATTTCGTTGACCAAGGGATCTAAATTTGGGTGTGTCACCGCCGCAGAAACCGTAATCGGAGTACCGTTTGAGCCTGTTAGTCCGAAGGATAAAGAACCACCAGCACCGAAAGTGGTGAGATCAAGCGATACCGAGGTTCTCGCATCGGCACCAGCTGATGAACTACTACTATTGATGTCATCAGCCAAGTCTTTCGCTGATGACAGGGCGCCACCTAATCCAGTATTAATCCCTTGTGAGCTAACAATTTCTAACGAACCATTTACGTTATTAGCGGCTCCAACTGAGCCATAACCATCTGCGCCATCACCAGCGATATCAGTTGAGTAAGAACCAATATCTTTTGCGCCAAAGGCAGCTAGTGACATATTGATGGTTTCGAACGATTTAGCCCCAACTTGGAAGTTTTCGGTGCCAAACGAGCCATCAAGCAATTTACGCTCACCAAAGGTGGTCGTTTCAGAAATACGGCTGAGCTCTTGTTGCAACTGCGTCATTTCTTCTTGAATCGCGCGTCGATCTTCTGGTGCATTAGAGCCGTTAGCTGCTTGAATTGACAGGTCGCGCATTCGTTGTAGAATATTTGTCGACTCTTGCAATGCCCCTTCAGCTGTTTGCGCCAAAGATATACCATCACCACCATTACGAATAGCGACATTGAGGCCAGTTATTTGAGAGGTTAAACGGTTTGAAATTTGTAAACCAGCCGCATCGTCTTTAGCGCTATTAATACGTAAACCTGAAGACAAGCGTTCCATAGAGGTGGCTAATGCACTGCCCGATTGGCCTAAATTACGCTGCGCGTTTAACGATGCCACATTTGTTTGAACTGTAAGAGCCATTAGATAGCCTCCACGTTGATGGCTGATGCATCAACGTAGGATGCCAACAAGCCGGTATAATTATTAAAGTTACTGCTTAGCTAATTAACAAGTTGCAATGGATGTGCCAATACTGATGTTTATTTATTTAAATATGTAAATATTTGCTAGAACTAGCAATAGCTAGTGTTTCAGAGGCATTTATTGTGCGGTAAGTTATTGTAAGTTTGCGCTATATGGCAAAAAACCAGTCAATTTTATGACTGGCTTTAAGTTTGGTCAGGATGTTTGCCAGCGGCAAAGTGCTTGCCGCCTAATTATTGACAATTATTGCCGCTTGGTTACAAGTAATTTAACAAGCTCATTCCTTGAATTTGTGAAAAGGCCGTTTGCGATGCCTGTAAGGCAAGTTTTTGCCGTTCAAACTGTGAAATTGCCTCAACCATGTCTAAATCTTCAAGGCTCGAACGTGAGGTTTCTAATGTCAGATCATAATCCAAATGTCGTTCATTCTGACTTTCAGTTAATTGGAGTCTAGTCCCTATTTCAGCGCGCACATTACCAAGTTTTATTTGGCTGGCATCAATATTACCAATAATATGACCGATATCTAACTGGCGCTGCGCCTCATCAATACCAACGCCGTTCGGTTCTTTCAGCCAGTCAATCGCTTGCTGAATTGTGGTAAAAATATCAACACTGTCTTGGGGCGTTAAACTAATGCTATCACCGTCTTGAGGTTGCTCTGTGATAACCACTTCAACCCCATTAAACGTAATTGGTTCACCAGCAACATAGACTTGTGATGTAGCTGGCAACGTAGGAAACACCTGAGTAGGCGTTGAATCAAATACCGTTAATTCCATTTCATCAGTCGCAGTATTTCTCACAAAGTCGATGGTGTAATCATCTTCAACGTAGGTGCTGCGATCGCTAATGACTGCACTAGCTACTCGTGCGCGGTCGACGGGCTCGTCGACTGCAGCGCCAGATCCCGCCACCATGCTGTAGGTAGGTTTAAAATCACCAACGGCATTAGGTACATCCATGAAAACTTTTTGTCCCGAGTCACTTGTTGCCACTTGCACGCCCGGTCCAACGGTCGTTTCACGTTGACCAATATCGCCAACATAATTAATGCTGTCGTCCGATTGACGCTCAAAGGGTGGCGTGGTCGTTTGAAAACCACCAAAAACATAACTACCCGATTCATCTCGGCTATTGGCCAATGACAACAATTCGTCATAGCGTGCTGCGAGCTCTTCTGCAATAGCATCACGAGCAGCATCATCGTTGCCAATACTATTCCCCTGAAGAATGAGGTCTTTTACCCGAAACATCACATTTTCAGCCGACTCTATCGCGCTTTCTTCAACGTTAATCCGCGTTTCCGCATAATTAATGTTGGTTCGATATTGGTTGATTAGTGCTTGCTCTTGGCGAATATTTAAAATTGAGTTGGCGGCAACCGAATCATCGCCCGCCGTTATCACGCGTTTTCCTTCCGAAATACTCATCACCGAACCATTAACATCAGACTGACGGTTAAGAATATTTTGAGTATTAACACTGTAAAATTGACTGGTTGAAATTCGCATGACCTACTCCTTTATCTTACTGCTTGCAGTATGGTTTGAAAAATTTCATTGGCGGTTGAAATCACTTGCGCACTTGCTGAGTACGCTTGTTGAAAGCGCAATAAATTTGACGCCTCTTCATCAAGATTAACCCCTGAAGTATTAGACATTCTTGCAGTAGCTTGATCATAAAGTGTTTGTGCCGCACCCGCTTCTATATTTGCGGTTGCGCTTTGTGAGCCGACATTGGTCACGGCTTCTTCAAAGACATCGGCAATGGTGGACTTGCCATTGTTCATTAATTTTTGATCTGTGAGCTGCGCCATCGCTAACATATTTTTAGAGTTGCCTGAACCAAATGCGTAATCTATATCATAAACCTCAGGGGCATTGGCTGTTTGGCCAGTCGGATCACCAGTGAGCTTAAAGGTGATGCCTGCGGCTTGAAATTCTATCGAGCCGCCACTATAGCTAGTTAATGCGGCGCCACTTAGATCGGTCAGTGGCACTGCTGTACCGCTACTATCAACCATCGCCAAGTTAAACGTGCCAACAGGTGACTCATAAGCTTGCAGCGATAAACCACCAGCAGTTGTAGGGAAATCGGCAGCACTGCTATTATCAACGCTGCTAATGGTTAATTTAGCGGTATTAACATTATCACCCGACGGATAAATTTCGACAATTGACGAGGCGGCAATTTGGTCGGCAGATGTTAAATTAACTTCGAGGTTACTGGCGCCAAGACGCGTTGGTTGCAGCTCAAATTTATCACCGTCAAGTGGAATACCGCCGGCTTCTTTAAAGATAAACCCGGTGTCTGGGCTAGTGGCTTCAAATGAACGAGCGCCTACCGCCGGTGCTGGGGTTTCCACCACTAAGGTCATCGCCTGTGACTGACCACTGCTTAAATTCGTTAAGGTATAAGTTCCTCCCGAATATTGAAGCCTAAAATCATCACCGCTTAATTGATTAACATTAGTAATTTCAACCCCACCGGCTAGCGTACCGGTGTTAGATGTAGCACCCAATGATCGTAACCTTACAGCATTGGGATCATTAATATCTTCAAATAAATTTTGTCCAGTAAGACCGTTTAGATCAACACCTTGAGATTGCGCGGTGTTAAAAGTATCGGCAATTGCAATCGCGGTTAATCCCACTTTATTGAGGGTTTCAGTTAATGCGCCATCACGGTAAGATATCAACGCGCCAACCGACCCGCCCATATTTTTGCCATCAATGTGTTGCAATGCGCTAGAGGGCGATTGGATCACCACCTGCAGTTGTTTTGGATCGGGGGAACCCGCTACCGAGGTTACCGAAAAACTTGATGTACCAGTCACTAAGGTTTGACCATTGGCAATATAAACATTAAGCGCGCCATCTTGGGTTGCCACCGTGCTAACCTTGGTAAATTCAGCAAGCTCTATTAATAAGTTATCCCTTTCATCGAGCAAATCATTTGGCGTAGCGCCACCGGCCGATGCGGTAACCACGTCGCGGTTAACCCGGGCCAATTGCTCAGCGATAGCGGTCATCCTTTCTACTGAGCTTTCAATATCTTCATTAACTGAGCTATATTCTGCTTCAAGCGTTCGCTGCATTGATTGGGTACTAACGGCTAAGGTATCGGCTTTGGCGAGCATCACTTGACGTAACCCGACATCACCGGGCACATCAACCAAGGAATTAACAGCGGCAAATAAATCGTTCAGTGAATTTGTGATATTAGGCCCAACCAATGACATGGTTTCATCGAGTCGCCCCAATTTGCTCGCGCTGGTTTGGGCGCCACTGTTGGTGGACTGATTAAAGACAACTTCATTGTATCTAAATTGGTCAAAGACTCGCTGTACATCTTTAATTTTGCTGCCGGTACCAAGGAAGTCAGAACCTGAATTAAAGGGCGTTGTCGTTTCTTGAATTACCCGCTGGCGTGAATAGCCGTCGTTATTAACATTGGCAATATTATGACCGGTGGTTGATAACTGCTGTTGGGCGGTAGAGAGTCCACTAATGCCCAATTGTAATAAATCAACACCCATAACAGCATTCCTTTAATAGCTAAATATGAAAATAAAAATGTTAGTAACGGATAACCACAAGATTAAAAATTATCGCGCAAGCTCGGTGACTTTATTTAATACACCGAGGATCTTAGTTGCATAATTTGGGTCCGTGGCGTAACCGGCCTCCTGTAATGAATGCAAATAGCTTGCCGGATTGCCAATATTTTTCATTGCGTCTTGATATCGGTTTGAATTTTTAATAAAACCAACGTAATCGTTGAAACTTTGTTCGACATTTTCGTAACTTCTAAATTTAGCCTGCTCGCGTACTGCAATGCCCTCGCGGTATTCAAGGGTTTTAACGCTAGCTTTATCACCCTGCCAACTTCGGTCAGCTTTAATGTTAAATAAATTAAAGCTGGTATCACCATTACCCTTAGCGACAACTTTTTGACCCCATCCAGTCTCTAAAGCCGCCTGCGCCAACAAGACGCCTGGCGAACCACCCAGTAATTTTGCCGCTTTTTTGGCATATGGCATCAATTGGTCAACGAAGTCTTGCGGTGAACTAAAGGTCATCGACGTTGGGCTTGCCGAAGATGGCGCGGCATTGTCATTAGCAATGGTATTCGACGCCGTCGTTTGACTAGGATTAATCTCTACTTGAGTTTCAGTAGCTGACTTGCTCATGGCTAACCCCTGCGTCCGCAACGCCGATGCCGGCATAAAATTTCCCTGCTGAGTTCCCAGTTGCTGCACAATTAAGTCAGCCAAACCCAAGCTGCCTTCCTCACTTAAGTTCAATGCCATTTGTTGATCATGCATATCGCGATACATCTGAGTGCCAGCGCCATTAAATGGTGAATCTTCCGCCTCGAAAGCAGCATTTGCTTGGCGCATACTTTTGAGCAACATTTGCATAAAAATGCCTTCAAACTTCTTGGCAACTTTTTCTAGCGCTTTATTTTCGTCTTGCTGGGCTTCTTGACGTAAATTATCCAGCGATGCGATATCTTGAAAGTTATCAGCAGCGCCATTCATTAAGGGACTAGCAAATGAACTATTTAATGTATTCATCTCTATCTCCTTAAATGACGATAAGTTCGCCGTGCAGTGCACCGGCTTGTTTTAATGCTTCTAAAATCGCCATCAGATCTGAAGGTGAAGCACCGATTAAATTAACCGCACGAACCAGTTCATCTAAGGTGGTACCAGGCGCAAAGGTAAACATCCGAGAATCGTCTTGAGTCACATCAACAATTGACTGACCTGCGACCACAGTTTCACCGTTCGCTAATGCGTTAGGCTGCGAAATGACCGGTGATTCGGCGATGGTCACTGTTAACGACCCGTGGGTAATAGCGGCCGGCATTAATCGAACTTGCTGACCAACCACTATTGTTCCAGTGCGCGAGTTTACAATAATCTTGGCTGCCGCCGTTGCAGGGATAACCTCAAATTCTTCCAACACCGCTAAATACGATACCCGCTGCGATACATCTCTGGGCGCGCTCACCCTAATAGAGGTGGCGTCAAGCGGCATGGCGACACCTTCACCCAAAACCTTGTTAATTGCTTGGGCAAAACGTTTGGCGGTTGAAAAGTCAGAATGATGCAGATTAAACGTAATGTGATCGCCTTGACTAAATGAACTGGCCACTTCACGTTCGACAATCGCGCCATTGGGGATCCGACCTACGGTTGGCGTATTTTGAATAACCTTTGAGCCATCAGCGCCTTCGGCACTAAAGCCCGAGACCATTAAACTGCCTTGAGCGATTGCATAAACATTGCCATCGAGGCCTTTAAGAAAGGTGCGTAATAACGTACCACCACGCAGACTTTTAGAGCTGCCAACCGACGACACGGTAATATCGATCGTTTGCCCAGGCTTGGCGAAAGCTCTCAACTCGGCATGAATAGCCACGGCTGCAACATTTTTTACTTTAGGGCTAACGCCTTCAGGCATTGAGATGCCAAAATTACGTAACATAGTGATAAAACTTTGATCGGTGAACGGACTTGTTTCACCGGTACCTGGTAAACCTACCACTAAACCATAACCCACTAGCTGGTTAGACCGAACGCCCTGTATTGATGCTAAATCTTTGATTCTTTGAGCGTTAGCGTTACTAATACTGAGAAACAAAATAGCTATCAGCAGTGGAATTAACGTATTAAAGTTGATGTTTTTCATAATGGTTCACCTGACGAATTTTTGACGATTTAGAACGGCCACCATGTACCATTGAAGAATCGTGCCAACCATCCCATTTGTTGACTATCAGCGAAAGATCCTGTGCCAGAATACTGAATTCTTGCGTTGGCAATCTTAATTGATTTGATTTGGTTATCGGCGCTAATGTCTTGTGGACGTACCATGCCCGTAAGACGAATAAACTCGTCACCGTTGTTTAAGGTTATCCATTTTTCGCCGCGAACAATTAAATTACCATTGGTTAATACCTGAATAACATTAACCGAAATCGAGCCAGACAAGCTATTGGACTGATCGGCATCAGATGCCCCAGTAAAGTCGCTACTTTGAGTTAGTTCCATTTCAAGCGGGTTGCCAGCGATTGTTGCGGCACGGCCAAATAAGGTAGGCGGTGTTAAGCTGAAATTATTCGCTTTAGACGAACTATTGGCAGCCTTTTTATTGGCTTGAGTACTTTCACTCAAAATAACTTCGATAATGTCACCAATATTGCGCGCTTTAACATCGGCATACAAACTATTAGGGGTTGCCATACTAAATAACGAACCCGTCACGACCACATTTTTCGCCGCTGGTGCGGGTAATATTGGCGCGTAATAAGGGTCATCTGCTATCGGTTTATTGGCGGTACTGCTACAACCACCCAGTAAAACGATCGGCAACATCCAAACTAACAATAATAATTTCATCGGATTAGTTCCTATAACTGCTGAGTAACAAAACTCATCATTTGATCCACCGCCGAAATAACTTTAGAGTTCATTTCGTAAATACGTTGTGATTCAATTAAATTAACCAACTCTTCGGTCACGTTAACATTCGATGTTTCGAGCGCGCCCTGACGCACAGAGCCTAGACCATCTGTGCCTGGAGTGCCCTGTACTGGCGCGCCACTAACCCCGGTTTCAAGGTATAAATTCTGGCCAATTGGCTCTAGTCCCTGCGGATTAATAAAGTTAGAGACTGTTATCTGGCCTACGACGGTATTTTCTGCCTGCCCGCCAAGACGAACCGACACTTCCCCTTCACTAGATACTGTAATACTCTGAGCGTCAGCGGGAATAGTGATAGTAGGCTGCAATATATCGCCACTGCCAGGGGTAACAATTTGCCCCTCTTCATTCAGCATAAATTGACCATTACGGGTATAAGCAATATTACCGTCTGGTTTCAAAATTTCGAAGAATCCAGAACCTTCGATCATCATATCAAGAGAATTTTCAGTGGTTAACATATTGCCTTGCGAAAATTCTTTTTGAGTTGCAACGACTTTAGTTCCGGCGCCTAACATAAGACCTGCTGGTAACTCGGTATTTTGCGATGATTTACCACCTGGCTGATTGATGTTTTGATATAACAAATCTTCAAATACCGCACGGCTTTTTTTGTAACCAATCGTACTGGCATTGGCCAAGTTATTTGAAATTGTTGCAATATCAGTTTGTTGAGCATCTAAGCCCGTTTTACTTATCCATAATGCAGCATTCATCACAAACCTCCAGAGGTCGTCTTTAAATTTGTTAGGGTATCGCCATAAATTGCGTAAGCCATACCTGGTAATTTACAAAATATCGAAGTCATTACAGCGCCCTAGCTTAAGTTAATCGCAACAAGGTATCTTGTGAGCGATCTATTTCTTCTGCCGTTTTCATCATTTTCACTTGAGTATCAAACTGGCGTTGCAAGGTGATTAAGTCGACCATTTCACTGATAGTATTAACATTGCTGCCTTCTACCATGCCACTGGCCACCTTTATCTGAGCATCATTTTCAAACTCACCACCGTCTTTAAGACGAAATAAACCGTCAGTGCCTTTAGTCAACTCAGATTTATCAGGGTTTACCAAAGCAAGCCGGCCCGCTTCTTCAATGACATTTCTTGGCGCACCTTGCGGATGCACCGTAATAACACCATCACTACCAATTTGTAATTTATCGATTGGGGTTGGTATAGCTATCGGGCCAAAATCTCCCATTACTAACAAACCAGAGCTATTACGCAACATGCCTTCGCTATCAATTTGTAGCGAGCCTGCGCGAGAAAGCGCTGGCGAGCCATCTTTTGATTCAACGACTAACCAACCTTCCCCCTGAATCGCAACATCAAGATCACGACCAGTAGTGACCATTGGGCCCGATTCAAAGTTTTGGGCCGGCCGCTCAGTCAGTGAAAAGACTCGTGTAGGCATGCCTTCACCATAAGCTTGCATCGAGCGTGCTTGCTCAATATCTGCTTTAAAGCCTGATGTTTTGGCGTTAGCCAAATTGTTTGCTCGTATAGCGGTTGCATTAAGATTTTCTTTTGCGCCACTCATGGATATATAGAGTAGTTTATCCATCATTTGCCCCGTCAATAAATTAGCGATTAAACTAGTTATTTATTAATATGCAACTGGTATGCCATAAGTGTAAAGAATTAAGAAAGAGATAAAGAGGGAAAATGAATTGAAGTGAGATAGCCCGCTTGGCGGGCTATCTAGTGAACTTATCGTATTTGTAAAATTGTTTGAGATAAGGTCTGATTTACTTCGAGCGCTCGTGAGTTCGCTTGGAAGTTACGCTGCGCCGTGATTAAATCGACCAATTCAGTGGTTAAATCAACATTGGCCTGCTCTAATGCCGCCGAGTTAATCGTACCAAACGTACCCGAGTCAGCCTCGCCCGCCAGCGGTTCGCCAGAGTCTAAGCTCTGTTTCCACGAGGTATTACCGGTTTGCGTTAGCCCTTGCTCATTTCTAAAACGCGCCATAGCAACACGCCCCAAAGCTTCAGCACTACCGTTACTGTAAGTCGCTTTAACTAATCCATCAGCGCCAATTTCAACCCCCGTTAAACGCCCGACCGTTAAACCGTCTTGTTCAAGTGAAGTCACTTCAAAACCAGCTGCAAACTGAGTTGGCCCATCTAATTTCAGGGTTAAAAATTGTCCGCCATTAGGTCCTGCGGTATAAACACCAGCCCCAGGCGTGCCTAGTGCTTCTAATGTCGTATTAGGCGGAGTATTGGGTACATGAACACCACTTGAATCAAAAGTGACCGGCACCCCGGTATGGGTACCGGCAGTTTCTGCCGCCGTAGGGGCCGGCGACGTAACATTCACTGGCTTACCGTCAACACCGGCAAAGGCAACCCAGCGGTTGGGATCCGTGGCAATGCTATCGTCTTTAACAAAATAGGTCGTTTGCACATGCGCTTCACCGAGCGAGTCATAAATAGTAACCGAGGTAGAATGGTTATAAGTAGTTGGATCGTCTATATCAAAGGCGCCAACTGTTTTTCCCGTTGTACCAGCCGGTAAATTCATCGACATCGTGACATTTTCGGACATCTGTGGCACCCCGGCAGTTTCAGGGATCTGCAAACCAGTAGTAGTCGTCAAATTAATGGCAGAAGACGACCCGTCAGAATTAACCGGGTAAGTTTGCAAATAATTGCCGTTTGAATCAACAATAAAATTATCATTGTTTAGTTTAAACGCTCCCGCGCGGGTAAAACTCAAATCTTTACCGTCTAAACCATCAGAGGTAACAAAAAATCCCGGACCGGTTATCGCCAAATCGAGTGCATTATTGGTAAATTTTAAGCTGCCTTGGTGAAATTGCTGTGCGACCTGAGCCGTCGTTGCGCCATCACCTGCTTTGGTCTTTGAATTAGTGAACAGTGACGAGGCATACACGTCAGCAAATTCAGCGCGCGATTCTTTAAAGCCAATGGTACTGACATTGGCAATGTTATTTGCGGTAACATTCAAATCTTTGGTTGCTGCTGCAATACCACTTAATGCGATATTAAAAGACATAATATAATCCTCTTTCTATTTATTTTCGGCAACAGCTAACACATCATTAAGTGAAATGTTGCCAAGGCCTCTAAGATTTAAAATAACGCCGTTGGACGTATTGCCCAAACTCACGCTAGTGACATGCGCATAGGTTGATACAGCAAGCTCTTGTTGCTCACCATCAACTAAACCAGATGCATTTATTGTATAATCGCCCCCCGGTACTGCCTCACCATCATCATCGGTGCCATCCCAGGAGAAATCTGTATTACCAGCCGGTACATTGACCATGTTAATGGTTTTAATTAACTCGCCCGATGAATTTTCTATTCGTAGTTTCAAACTTGCCTGCGAGTCGGGTAGGCTCACTACACCATCAACACCTTCACCGGCTTCTTGATAAGTCTCATTGGTTGGGATCAAAACTTTTTGCCCAACCAAGGTTGACGCCTGCAAAGCTTGTGATGACGTCATTACAGAGTTTAAATCTTCAAATTGCGTCGTCATTTGTGAAATACCTTCAACGGTACTAAAAGACGCCATTTGTGAAATCATCGTGTCATTATCAACAGGTTTTGACGGATCTTGCATCGCCAATTGCTGGGTTAGCAGCTTCAAGAAATCTTCTTGGTCCAGCGATTGGTTTTTACCATCATCAACTTTTACTTGCTCAGTTTGCCAAGTCATCGAATCAAGGTAAGCGTTGGTATTAGAAACTGTGCTCATGAATTACCCCTTATTTACCAAGCTGTAATGTTTTCATTAACATTTGCTTGGCGGCATCTGCAACTTGAACATTGGTCTGATACGAACGCGATGCAGAGATCATATTCGCCATTTCTTCCATCACATTGACATTCGGCTTGTAAATATAGCCATTGTCATCTGCCAGTGGATGATTAGGATTATATTCTTGGCGCAATGGGTCTTGATCTTCAACAATACCTAAAACTTCAACCTTAACCGACGCTGAGTCTTGACCAGCGGCAGCTTCTTGCATCATGGCGGCAAAAACTGGATGGCGGCCACGGTAGGTTTCTCCGGCACTGCTGCTGATATTATTCGCATTAGCCAAGTTAGATGCGGTGGTGTTAAGTCGCAATGATTGCGCACTCATGCCTGAACCAGCGACATCGAAAATATTATATAAGCTCATATTTAAGCTCCTTTAATGGCTAGGTTCAGCCCTTTAAATTTACCGCCAAGAAACTGCAAACTCGATTGATATTCTAAGGCATTTTTCATATACAAATTACGCTCCACCTGGACATCAACCGTATTACCATCACCCGTATCAGGTTGATTTGGTATGCGAAATGATATTCCATCACTAATACTCGCATTAATATTAAAATGCTTTTCATGCGTTCGTGACATACTCGAACTCATGGTTGATTTGGCGTTACGCATGGCTGTTGCAAAATCTAAGTCGCGTGCCTTGTAATGAGGAGTGTCTGCATTAATTATATTACTAGCAATAATCTCGGCTCGCTGTGAACGAATACCAATTGTATGTTGAGCTAGTCCAAGTGCCTTATCAAAAGAAATTGCCATAATTTTGTCTCTCGTTACCTTTGTTAATACAAATGCAATCGCTGTGCCAAAATATGAAATATATAGATTTTTTTTACTTAGGGGCAAGAAAGCCTAGATTAGGCCAATTGGACCGGGGTACCGACTCTACTGGGGGCTAATAGTATTGGCGTTGTATCGTAGAGAAACTATAACTTTATAGGGAAGAATAAAAAACTAAGGGACAATTTGTCCCTTAGTTTTTAACATGGCATAAGGTTGCCACTATTTTATTGATTTATATACGATACCAGAACTGCATCGGTTCATTTCAAAACTTTCAGTTAAGCCATTAATTGACTCCGAAGCCCCTAACATCAAATAACCATTTGAGTTAACAGCCTTGGCAAAATTGCCAAAAATTTGCCGCTTAATCTCAGGAGAAAAATAAATCAACACATTACGACAGAAAATAATGTCAAATTTACCAAGAATAGCAAACGAGTCCAATAAGTTAAATTGACGAAACTTAACGTGACGCTGTAATTCTGGTTTTACTTGATAACATCCTTGCGAGGACGGAGTAAAGAATCGTTGTAAACGCTCTTTTGATAAACCTCGCCCCAGTGCTAACGCGTCATACTCACCTTTATTACAATGGGCTAACATACTTGCCGAGATGTCTGTGCCTAACACTTCAAACCCGCGCGTCAAACATCCAGGATTTTTAGCCTGATATTCTAGACATGTCATCACAATAGAATAAGGTTCTTGACCTGAAGAGCTGGCTGATGACCAAATTCTAAGCGGACGTGACAACTTACTAAATTCAGGCAGCAAGCGTTTAGTCAACAACTCGAATGGATATCTATCTCTAAACCACAACGTTTCATTGGTCGTCATTGCATCGATAACTACTGCACGTAATTCTCGCTTACGAACGTCCATCACTTGCTTTATTAAATCAGATAAACTGTCACAGCTAAACTGACTTAATAATGGCCCAAGCCGACTCTTGACCAAATACTGTTTGTTTTTCCCCAGAACAATACCGCAGTGCTGTTCTAGAAATTTACAAAAGTCGAGGTACTCTCTGTCTGAAAAGATATTATTTGTCACTCACAATTTCCCGAGCGGGCTCAGAATGCAAAATATTAATATTTCGTTCTACCGCAGCTGCTAAATCATCAGGGTTAAATTTTGCAATAAAATCATCAGCACCGACATTATCGACCATTGCTTGGTTAAATACGCCACTTAATGAGGTATGTAAAATTACCCGCAAATCTTTAAGTTTTTCTCTGCTTCGAATCTCAGAGGTTAACGTATAACCATCCATTTCTGGCATTTCAATATCGGATATTAATAAGCCGAGCTTCTCAGTTACTGATTTTTCACAAGACTCACTTAACTCGACTAATTTCTCGAGAGCTTCGCGGCCATTTTTTGCTGTAATGATTTCGATGCCTAACGGGGTTAAAGCGCGTTTAATTTGATTTAACGCCACCATCGAGTCATCAGCAATCATCAGAAACTTATCACTATCGCCAATGATTTCTTGCGTTTCAGCTAATAAATCCTCACTCATTGTTTCATTTGTTGGCGCAACTTCCATCAAAATTTTCTCGACGTCCAGTACCCCAACTATTTCGCCATCAACTTCGGTAACAGCGGTTAGATAATTAGTATCACCAGCACCGTCTGGTGGAGGTAATATTTGTTCCCAATTTAAATTAATAATCCGTTCAACCGAACCGACCAAGAAACCTTGCACTGAGCGATTATATTCCGTGATGATGATGAATCTATTTTCAAGATCATCAATTGGTTCCTGCCCTGTCGCCATACTAAGATCGATAACAGAAATTGTTTCACCGCGAATATGTGCCACACCACGGACGCTTGGGCGCAGACTTGGTAAAGCGGTTAATCGAGGGCATTGCAAGACTTCTTTAACTTTAAATACGTTAATTCCGTATCTATGCTTGCTATTGTTTAACTTAAATAACAGCAACTCGAGGCGATTTTGCCCAACTAACTGCGTACGTTGATTGACTGAATCTAGAACACCGGCCATAACAACTCCATATTATTAGACTGAAATAAATTGATTTGTAATAGTTACTTCCATGTATCACTACACTACCTTACACTACATTCTAGAATAAAAATGTAGATATAGTTAAATCTTATAAAAATTATGAAAGATAAGATAGTGTAAAAAAAAATATGCTTAAAATAAATTTGATTATAACTTGTTGTTTTATTTTGCTGTCAGCGCCAGTTTATGCGTTAACGGATAACCAACAACGGTTACATAAAATTGAGAAATTAGTTCATGCCTATATTGAACAGCAACTAATTAGCCGTGGTGACGAACGAATTGAAATCACCGTTAAAGCGCTCGACCGACGAAAAAAGGTCGCGTTATGCCCGCAACCGCTTTCTTTATCATTACCAGGCAAGACACGTCTGTCACGTCATACCACCGTTGAAGTAAAATGCGAACAACAATGGAAAATCTACGTGCCAGCACGTATTAAACGTTTGCAGTCTGTTGTTGTTGCCAGTCAAAACATGTCGGCAGGTACCCTGCTAACGTCCAGTAATTTAACATTAGCTTACAAAGATATTTTAACGCTGCGTGGTTCAACCTTATCTCAGCTAGAGAACATATTAGGCTCAAAGATAAAACGGCAAATTCAACGTAACCAAGCTATTATCGCTAATAACATTTGCTTGGTTTGTCGTGGTGACCCCGTGACAATCTATGCAAGAAGCGGTACGTTAACTATTAAATCTGTTGGCAAAGCCCTCAGAGATGGCAGTATTGGTCAAGTAATTTCAGTTAAAAACAGCAGCTCTGGACGTCGTATTGAGGCGCTTGTGATCGCGGTTGGTGTTGTTGAAATAAAATTATAATAAAAACTAAAGATAGGTTAAACTTTGCCGATAGAAAGGGATGAAGAATTAATTTCGAAAGGAATAAAGTTATGGCGATAGATATGAATAAGGTTGCTGGCGCTCATAGTCAACAACTTGACAATTTAAAACTTAAGTCGCAAAACGCTAATCAAACTGTCAAGCAAGAGACAGTGCAAAATCAAGCGCAAGCGCAAGCAAGCAATAAACCACAGGCGAAAGACTCAGTGTCTTTAACGCAACAGGCACAACAGTTGCATAAGATTAAAGAGAAATTAACTAATACTTCCTCTATTGATCAAGCAAAGGTTGAGAGTATTCGCAAAGCAATTTCAGCTGGCGAATACAAGGTCGATCCGCAAAAGCTTGCTGCCAATATGGCAAAGTTTGAGGAAGCGCTAACAGCAGGTAATTAAATGGATACCGAACAACTAACGCTACAATTAAATATTCAGTATCAAAAATCAGAGCAGCTATTAACCTTACTTACTGAGGAAAATAAAGCTTTGGTTGAACGTGATATTGATAAAATTGAGACACTCGCGCGTGATAAACAAAAGATCCTCAGTGAATTGGCGACCGCTGACCAGCAAATTAAGCAACTTGTAACGTCAATTAATGAGTTACCTGCTGAATTAATGAAGCTTAAAAATGTTATCGTTGACAATATCACCAAAGGTCAGCTGCAAAATGACATAAATGGTAAAGCTATTGCGTTAGGCATCAATAGCCTTGAGCGCCTACAAACCTCTCTTATTCGTAAGCGAGCTGGCAACAGCATGACTTACAACCAAAAAGGCAAAACCCGCGGCGGTGGTATTCGTGGTAGTTACATTTCAGCCTAGTCCACAATGTTTCCTGAAATACAGTCATTTATTCGCCCTCTTATTCGTAGTCAGTGAGAATAATTCTTTGTTGTGGTTATTTCATTTGTTATAAATGACTAACTGGCTCAAATATTGCTTATTCAAATTACGATAAAATATAATTTTTAGTGCCAATATTTAGACACCTTAAGCTTTAGCCAATTTCTCTTATCACAGACAGGCTAACTTATTGTCGTTTACGGTACCGATGATGATCCGAGGTAATTTGTATGAGACTCTCCAGCATTATTTTAATGATGTTACTTGGCCCATTAACCGCCTGCAGCAGTTTTGGTGACAAGTACATTGAATATCAGGTTATGCCTCCGACTGAGTTTGCAGTATTACATGCAACAGGTTATGCGCCGATTCAGTCACAGTCCGGCAGTAACGATACAGAAAAGATGCTCAATGCAATTCAAGCTTCAAAATTAGCTGCTTATCGTGAATTAACCGAACAAGTTCATGGTCAGCAAGTCTCGGGGCAGTCTTCGATAAGTGATTTAGCACTCGATAGCTCATCCTTTAAAGCGTCGATCAGCGGGCTTATCCGCGGTGCCCGTGTGGTACAGAGTTATCCGCTTAATGATGATATTTATGCGACCGAATTAGAGCTTGATTTTAAAGTTGTCTATCAATTATATCAATCAACCGCAATGCCACGGCGTGTCATGAAAAACTAACTGGGGCTCACTTATGAATCGTAATTGCCAAATACTCGTTACCGGCCTAAGCCTGGCTTTATTATCATTTAATATTAATGCGCAATGGCTTGAGTCAAAAGGCCAAGCCCGTATTTTAAATAATAATATTGAAATTGCCCGCAATAACGCGGTGCAGAATGCACTGCGTCAATCATTGATTGTCGCAGGTGCACGTGTCAGCAGTATTCAGGAAATAAGTAATGGCCTGCTTACATCAGATCGCTTTGAAGTACGAAGTCAGGGATCTGTTCGCGATATCCAGCTGCTCAATGAGCGTCATAAAAATGGCTATATTACGGTCACGATCAGAGCCGATATTGTGCGCGAATTTGAGCAATGCAGCGGTACTAAATTAACCAAGACCTTAGTGTTAACTGAATTTCCATTGAGTGCACGCTCACAAGCAGCTACCGGCGGAATTTTTGAACTTGGTAAATATACAGCCCAGCAACTACATCGACAAATTAATAGTTTAAATGGGGTTACGCGCATCACCCAACTATTACCGTTGCAGCAACAATGGCAGCAACAGCTACAACCTATGGCTAGCTCTCCCTTCATCACGTTAGCAAATCGCAGCAACGCTCAATATGTGTTAACCGCACAAATAACCGATATTTCAATGTTCCAGGCCAATACCAAGTGGTTAGGTTTTGTTACCGAGTCGCCGCTACGTCAATTTTCGCTTAATGTGTTTATATACGACGGTTCCAACGGCGAACAAGTGTGGAATAAACAATATCAAACACAAGCGGTTTGGATCTATCAGCGCCAAACTCAAGTCGATGTCAGTACGAGTGCATTTTGGCAGTCAGCCTATGGGGCGGCAATAAATGACCAATTGATTCAACTTACAGATGATATTAACGACAAACTTCGCTGCGAAGCGATTTCAGGGCGTATTGTCAAAGCAACAAAAGACCAATTCACTATCAACTTGGGTAGTGAACATGGGATCAAAGCTGGCGATCAGTTAATGGTGATTCATCAGGGAAGTTTTATCGATCTTGACGGCACCAGACACCAGACTCAACAAATTAGTGACGCCAAGCTAAAAGTTATTCAACTTGGCCGCTATAACCTCGTCGCTGAGCCTGTTGATGTGGCATTAGCCGGTGGTATTCAAATTAGAGATCAGATTGTCAAAGAATAACTAACTCCAACTACTCAAGTCCATTGCATAGCACTAAAAATCGGGTGATATGCAACGTTGTTTATATTTAGAAATAAATTAAAACCGATAATTTTTATATACCTAGCATACATTTTGATCAACAATATGGTTTGTAACACATGTCCCCGTAGCTCACTTGGATAGAGCGGTCCCCTCCTAAGGGACAGGTAGCAGGTTCGACTCCTGCCGGGGACGCCATCAACTTCCTAGCCAATTTATTATTTTGACAATCAGCAATTACTCAATTTTATCCGGTAAATTTTGATGTCCGTGTCTCACTATCAAATTTTAATTGCCAACAACTCATACATCTGATCAACATTGAGGTATAATGCGGCTTTTATTCGCTAACGATTTGTGAACATGACTATTTTCGCCGAACTGGGCTTAAACGCTACGCTGCAAGCCAATGTAAAACGCCTAGGTTACAAAAAACCTACCTATATTCAAGAAAAAGCCATTGGCTCTGTACTTTCAGGTGCTGATACCTATGCCATAGCACCAACAGGTACCGGAAAAACTGCCGCTTACTTGCTGCCTACTTTGCAAGAACTTAGTCAG
The DNA here is from genome assembly GCA_013214945.1 of Gammaproteobacteria bacterium. Classification (NCBI taxonomy): domain Bacteria; kingdom Pseudomonadati; phylum Pseudomonadota; class Gammaproteobacteria; species Gammaproteobacteria bacterium. The sequence continues at coordinate 37,388 of JABSRT010000012.1, read as the reverse complement.
GTTGATCACAGCAACGATCAAGTACGACCGATCCGCGCCGTATTTTTAGTGCCGACCCGAGAGCTCGCTCAACAGGTTGAAGACTCAATCAAGTTATATGGCAAAGATTTGGGCTTACGTACTATCACCGTATTTGGTGGCGTGCGTATGCAGGCGCATCTTAATCGTTTTAAACGTGGCGCCGATATTATCGTTGCGACACCCAAGCGCCTAGTGGATCTACTAAAAGTAAATGCATTTTCATTTGCGAACATCCAACACTTTGTGATGGACGAAGCTGACCGCCTTGTGAGCATGGGCATCCATCAAGAACTCAGAACTATTATTGAAGCTTTGCCGGCAAAAAAACAGATTATTTTATTTTCGGCAACTGATTCTAAAGCCCTCGCTAAATTTAGTGAAACGCATCAGGTTAATACCAAAACAGTTAAAACTGAAGATCTGCAGCCTGCGCTCAATAAAATAGTGCACACGATGTATCGTTGTCACCGTGAAGAAAAAACCAAAAGCTTATTTAAGCTAATCGAGATGCTTAACTGCGATCGTGCTCTGATCTTCACTCGCACTAAGCAAGATGTCGATCGTATTACTGAGCAACTAACGAATCAAGGTTATAGCTGCCAAGGCATCCACAACGAAATTCCACAAAAGAAGCGTCAAGAATTCTTATCTGGATTTAAAAATAAAGAATTCAAATTCTTAGTTGCTACTGATATCGTTGCTCGTGGTATCGATATTAACGATCTATATTACGTCATTAACTATGACTTACCTGTTAATAGTAACGATTATATTCACCGTGTTGGACGTACCGCCCGCACCAAAGTCGTGAAGTTAGAAAAGAAGAAAACCATGGCGGATAAAGCATCTAAACAAGCTTTATCTCAAGAAGTTACCGCTCAGCGTCCTGGCTACCAAGCTCCAGAAACTGCTGTTAATAACATTTTAGGCCATAGCTTCTCTTTTGTTTCTCCAGAGCAAGAGTCTTTATTACCACGTATTATTAAATCAGTGGGTAAAGATATTAAATTAGAACGCATGCACTGGTAATTTTTTATCATTATCTCTGCCATTGGGCTGCTTATTGTAATATAGAGCCCAATGAACAGAGATATGACTGCACTTTCACAATCTATTGTTCTTTTAATACTTCCCCTGCATAAACTTACATTTAACAATATTGCTATAAAATCAGCTCACACCGACGAGCAAACACCGAGCCAAACAGGTCTAATCAGATTGTTTTTTTAGGCATCATCGGTCTGTTCTAACCTAACATGCCCCCCTAGACTTATCACTTGCCGCAGTGCCACTAATATCAAAATAACTCCATTGTTATAAAAATTTGCCCTCTTAATATTCAAGATCAACTTTTATTGAGTATTAATTCTACTTTACCTCACTTTTATTTGTGTATATGATTTATTCGGACATTAATTGCAAAGTTAAGGAAGACGAATGCAGTCATTTTTCAATAAGTTAAAAATTAGAGCAAAACTCTATTTCATTGTGGCGGTCGCGATATTAGCGATTGTGATAATCCAAATAATTTCCACTAATCAACTGTGGCAGGATCTGAAAGATAACAAATATGCCGAGCTGGCTAATATTACCCAAACTGCGGTATCTGTTATTGAAAATGAACGTAAAAAGGCGCTAAGCGGCCATAAAACAACCTTACAAGCACAAACAGATGCCAAAGCACTAATTAGCGCCATGCGATACGGTAACAACGAATACTTCTTTATCCTTGATCATACCTATACCGTTTTAATGCACCCCATAAAACCGGCCCTAAATAACACCATGAAGAGAGAGTTTGTCGATAGTAATGGGGTTAGGCTATTTGAGTTAATGGTCGACGGTGCGATCAACAATGATCTCGCTTTAGTTGATTACGTCTGGCCTAGAGCTGGCTCAGACAAGCCGGTCGATAAAACATCAGTCGCTATCTATCAGCCCCAGTGGCAATGGATTGTTGGTACTGGTGTTTATAGTGATGATCTTAAGATAGCATTAGAGCAAGAGATCTTGGAAAAAGTAGAAGCTACAGTCCTCGTTATATTAGTCATGCTGTTTGTTGCTTATCACTGTGCAAAATCAATTATTAACCCGGTCGAACGTCTAAAATCGAGCATGAAAACTGTCACCGAGACTCGAGATTTGACCTTAAGAATCAACTTAGAAACTAAAGATGAACTCAAAGACATGAGTGATGCTTTTGATCAAATGCTCGATAGCTTTGAACAAATATTATCTGAACTTAGCGTCGCATCATCGCAAGTTTCCTCGACTTCGGTTGAGCTTGCTGCCACCACATCACAAACCTTAGTCGGTATGGAGCATCAAAAAGCCGAGACCCATCTTGTGGCTAGTGCTATGACCCAGATGTCAGCGACTGTCACCGAAGTAGCAACTAATATCGGCGAAGCATCCAATGCTTCTTATGGGGCGTCAGAAGCGACCAGACAAGGTAAATTAGTTGTCGAGCAATCGCTTAATTCTGTGGTCGATTTAACGAATAAACTGCAACAGTCTGAAACTTTAATTATTAACCTCGAGCAGCAAAGTAACGATATTACAACAATTTTAGAAGTTATCACTGGTATTGCCGAGCAAACTAATTTACTGGCATTAAATGCTGCCATTGAAGCGGCACGAGCCGGTGAACAAGGCCGAGGTTTTGCGGTAGTCGCTGATGAAGTTCGCAACCTGTCTTCGCGCACTCACCAATCAACCAATCAAATAAGCGAAGTTATTACTAACTTACAAGCGGGATCGCAAGCGGCAGTTAAAGCGATGAAAGAAAGTAAGCTAGCGGCAGAAAAAGTTGAACAGCAATCTTCAAGCGTGCGAGATGCATTAGACACTATTGCCAACGCAGTAGCTAAGATAGATATAATGACATCTCAAATAGCCGATGCATCAGCGCAACAATCAAGTGTAGCGGAAGTTATCAATAAAAATATTGTTAACATTAATGAAATCACTGCGCAAAGCGCCTCAGGCTCAAGTCAAATTGATGCCGCGAGTAGCGAATTGGCTAGCCTGGCAAATAATTTACAGCAACTCGCTAATCGATTTAAAGTTAACCAGAGACTCGTTACTTAATAGACAAAAGTTCGGTTCAGCCACCGCAAGTATAAAAACCGACTTGCCATGGCTGCACTACTGTTCTGACTCACTTATTAATATTTACCCTACTGTTACAAATAAAAATCAATAGACAAACCTCTCAACACGCACACATAAATAGGCAAAACCTATTAAATCAATAATAACTATCGATTTAACAAATCAACAGTTAAGGCTTATGATTATCCCGTCTTAAAGCAAACCACTTTTAATTACGGGAGTTCAACATGAACCAATCAATTATCAATACTAAATTACAACCTTTTAACGCTACCGCATTTCACAATGGTGAATTTGTTGAGCTAAGCGAACAGAACTTAGCGGACAAATGGTCAATTGTCTTTTTCTACCCAGCTGATTTTACCTTTGTTTGCCCAACTGAACTCGGCGATATGGCCGACCATTACCAAGAGCTGCAAAGCATGGGCGTAGAGGTTTATTCGGTATCAACCGACACTCACTTTACCCATAAAGCTTGGCACGATACTTCTGACACCATCAATAAAATTAAGTATCCAATGATTGGTGACCCTACTGGCGCAATCACCCGCAGTTTCGGCGTGATGATCGAGGAAGAAGGTTTGGCCTTGCGCGGTACTTTTGTCATTAACCCTGCGGGCGAAATTAAAATTGCTGAAATACATGACTTAGGCATAGGCCGCAGTGCGGCAGAGTTATTGCGTAAAGTTAAAGCCGCGCAATATGTTGCAGAGCACGACGGTGAAGTTTGTCCGGCAGCATGGCAGCCAGGTGCCGAAACATTAGCGCCGTCTCTAGATTTAGTTGGAAAAATCTAATTTAGCAAAAAATATACACTAGCAAGCCTGCTTGTAACAACCGCTTATCACACAGTTTTGTTACAAGCAGTAGCCGCACAATTTTGGAGATTACGATGCAAAAAGTTATGTTAGACGCCACCTTAACCAATCAATTAAAAAGTTACTTACAAAACCTTAAAACGCCGGTCGAGCTCAGTGCTTTTACCGACGATAGTCCTAAATCAAATGAACTCAAGGCCCTGGTTAATGAGATTGCGAAACTATCATCATTAATCTCCTTAGTTGAGCAACCCGCTATTAACGAGCGAGTGCCCTCGATGTTAGTGCGCTCGGTGGCTAGCGGCAGTGAAATTCGTTTTGCCGGGTTGCCAATGGGCCATGAATTTACCTCGTTAGTGATGGCCTTATTACACAGCGGTTCACATCCACTGAAATTATCAACCGAAGTAATAGAACAAGTTCGCCAACTTAAAGGTGAGTATCAGTTTGAGAGTTATATTTCTTTAAGCTGCCAAAACTGTCCGGATGTCGTGCAAGCCCTTAATATGATGGCTGCGATAAATCCGAAAATTAAACATGTGATGATCGACGGTTCGTTATTCCAAACCGAAGTATTCGATCGTGACATCATGGCCGTACCCAGTGTTTACTTAAATGGCCAACCTTTTAGTCAGGGCCGTATTTCATTAACCGAAATATTAAACAAGGTCGACACTGGTGCAAATTTACGACAACAGCAACAATTAGCTGACAAACCAGCCTTTGATTTTCTCGTAGTGGGTGGTGGCCCTGCCGGTGCGGCTGCTGCCATTTATGCTGCGCGAAAAGGAATAAATACGGGCATCGTCGCCGATCGCTTCGGTGGTCAAGTCAGTGATACCATGGCGATCGAAAATTTCATCTCAGTATCGCAAACTACAGGTCCCAAATTGGTCGCCAGTCTTGAAGCGCATGTTAGTGACTACGAGGTTGATATTATGAATAACAACCAAGCGAAACGCGTATCGAAAAATAGTGAAACCGGCTTAATCGAGATTGAACTTGAAAATGGCGCTACCTTAAGCAGTAAGGCGGTCGTATTAGCCACTGGTGCCCGCTGGCGTGAAATGAATGTGCCAGGCGAGCAGCAATATCGTGGTAAAGGTGTGGCGTATTGTCCCCACTGTGATGGCCCATTGTTTAAAGGAAAACCGGTTGCTGTCATTGGCGGTGGTAACTCAGGCATTGAGGCAGCTATTGATTTAGCCGGTATCGTCGAACATGTAACGGTGCTCGAGTTTGCCCCGAGCCTGCGGGCCGATGATGTTTTAGTTAAAAAAGCCAATTCGCTTAAAAATATCACTATTATTACCAACGCCCAGACCAGTGAAGTGGTTGGAGACGGTAAACGCGTTACAGGGCTAACATATACTGACCGCCTCAGCGGTAACAGTCACCCGTTAAACCTAGCAGGAATATTTGTGCAAATTGGTTTAATACCTAACAGTGAATTTTTACAAGGTGATATTGAGCTAAGCAATCGTGGAGAAATAATTACCGGACCACGTGGGGAAACTTCAATTGACGGTATATTTGCCGCGGGTGATGTCACTGACAGCCCATACAAACAAATTATTATTGCGATGGGCAGTGGCGCCAATGCCGCACTCGGAGCATTTGATTACCTTATTCGCCGATAATTAATACAAACCAATGAAACGTCAACCGGCGTTTCATCAGTTCAAGTGTCATCAAAATGTTAAAACTTGGCCCTAAAGTGTTAAAATATGCTTCCAAAGTAAGCAAACGAACAGTAATCCGTTGAGTTTTAATGAGAATAGCTCGTGAATGTAGATACTTTGTTATTTATTCAATATGATTGGACGCTCGAAAATAAAGCTCAATTTGAGTATCGACGGAGCACCAATGCAATCTATTTTGAAAAAATTAAAGATTAAGGCCAAACTTAATTTTATTGTCGCCGTAGCAGTATTGGCAATTATCGCAATTCAGGCTATTTCCCTCAATCAACTGTGGACTGATTTACAACAAAGTAAATACGATGAGCTCGCTAACATCACCGATACCGCCCATTCCATTATTGATAATCAACGGCAGTTGGTAAACCAAGGTGTAAAAACCACACCTCAAGCGCAGCAGGATGCTAAAGCATTAATCAGCGCTATGAGATATGGCAACAACGAATACTTTTTTATTCTCGACAGCAACTACAAAGTATTGATGCACCCGTTAAACCCAGCCTTAAATAACACGGTACAAAAGAACTTGTCTGATAGTAATGGGGTTAAGTTATTTCAATTATTAGTCGATAACTCCGTTCAAAATGGCAGTGCCATCGTCGACTATATGTGGCCGCGTACGGGCTCTAATCAACCGGTTACTAAAACATCTGTCGCGAAGTATTTGCCTGAGTGGCAATGGGTTATCGCCACGGGTGTCTATACAGACGACTTAGAAGCAGCGCTCGTTGAGCAAATCTGGGCCAAAGTACAATCAACTATCGCAGTGATCTTATTAACGATTTTTGTTGCCTACCAATGTGCTCGCTCGATTATAAAGCCCGTTGAAAAACTTAAAGAAAGCATGATCGCCGTGTCTAAAACCCGAGATCTCACATTAAGAGTTAACTTAGATACCGAAGATGAGTTAAGTGATATGAGCAATGCGTTTGATCAAATGTTAGAAAGCTTTGAACAAATCCTCGCCGAGCTCAATGTCGCATCATCGCAGGTCTCAGCGACTTCAGTGGAGTTATCGGCCACCACCGCCGACACACTGATCGGCATGGAACACCAAAAAGATGAAACGCGTCTAGTCGCAAGTGCGATGACCCAAATGTCAGCAACGGTAACCGAGGTAGCAGATAACATCAGTGTCGCCGCGACAGCTTCACAAGGTGCATCCGAGGCAACTAAACAGGGCCAATTAATCGTTGAACAATCACTAGAGTCGGTGTTAGATTTAAGTAACAAACTGCAACAAGCTGAGCTATTAACCCAAAACCTTGAGCAACAAAGCAGCTCAATATCAACGATTGTCGAAGTAATATCAGCAATCGCTGAGCAAACAAACTTACTGGCACTTAATGCCGCAATTGAAGCGGCACGCGCTGGTGAACAAGGTCGAGGTTTTGCGGTCGTGGCCGATGAAGTACGTAACCTGTCATCGCGAACTCATCAGTCAACCAACGAGATATCTGAGGTGATTAGTAATCTTCAGGCTGGATCGCTAGCGGCAGCACAGGCAATGAAAGAAAGTAAACTTGCCGCCCAAAAAGTCGAAACCCAGTCGTCAAGTGTGCAAGAAGCATTACGTGCCATCGCGCTAGCGGTAGAAAAAATTGATTCAATGACCAGTCAAATTGCCAGTGCTTCAGCACAGCAATCGTCAGTCGCTAAAGTGATTAATCAAAATATCATCAATATTAATAATATTTCACAGCAAAGTGCTGCAGGTTCAATGCAGGTTAATTGTGCGAGTACCGAGCTTGCTAGCCTGTCTAATCATCTTCAGGAAATAGCGCAACGCTTTACGCTTAGCACAACGTCTACAATAAGGTACTAAGCTGAGCGATTAAACTTAACTATTATTTTACCTATAAAGCTCAAGTGCTAAAAAAACAATAAGCCTAGCTCGGTATGCTAGGCTTATTGGGTTTTCTAAGCTTATTTTACTTAGCTAAACTTATTCTCGTTAGCTAAACACTGAAATAACTAATAACAGTAGTAACACGGTACTAACCCCCTGCCAAAAGCGCACCGGATCTCGTTCGATCAAGGGTAATTTACGGACTTTAGCCTGCCTACCTATCGAACCATTAAGACCCGCGATAAACTCTGAATAGTTAGCATAGCGATTTTTAGGATTGGCTGCTAACGCCTTTGATAACACCAAATCTAACCAATCCGGTAAATCATTACGGTGCGTGGTTATCGGCCGATATCGCCATAAATTATATTGTGCCGGTGCTTGTTGCGGCTGACTAAGTTCTTTATAAGGTAATTGTCCCGTCAGTAGCTGATAGACTAAAACCGCCAGCGAATATAAATCTGACTGGTGGTTATGCACCGCCCCCAAAAATAACTCAGGCGCGGTAAAGTTTAAGGTGCCTTTAGGCAACGCCGATGCTCTGGCCAGTTCAAGCGCCCCAATCTCGCAGCTTCCAAAATCAATCAATTTGATTCGACCATCGCTATCAATCATAAAATTATCGGCTTTAATATCACAATGCACCACATCGTGACGTTGTAATACTCGCAACGATTTTACCAGTTGCGCGACAATATCACGCACTTTAAGCAAAGCAGGTTTAGGGTTGTCAGAACTCCAAGCTGCCAATGTCTGGCCTTGAATATATTCACAAGCATGATAAATAAATTGGCTCGGCGGCGTCAGATATATTTTCATCACCGCCGGGTGGTCAAGTTTTTGGCCGATCCAGCCTTCTTTGACAAAATCAGTTAAATACTGCTCGTCTTCACTAAAATTGACCGACGGCGCTTTAATGACGACCAATCGTTGATCGGTCAAGTCTTTAGCCAAATATACATGGGAACGGGTAGATTGTTCAAGCACATCAATTATTTCAAAATGATCGAGCTTGGCACCCGTAGGTAATGGTGGTGGAATAACTTGCTGCTTGCGGGCAAAAATTAATTGTTCAAAAGCCTGAGCGGGCAATTGCTCAATCCTTATCAGCAGGCATGTTAGGTTATCTAAAGAGCCTTGCTGCGCTGCGAGCGCCGTAATTGCGGTGCTCGCTTGTTCTAAATCTTGATGTTCACTCAGTAACTGCTTAACTTGTTGCGGCTTAACAAATTGATGCACGCCATCACAACTTAGCATCAATACATCACCAACCTCTAACAGCGTTGACGAGGTATCAACCTCAACATGGGTGCCGGCACCAATCGCCCGATTAAGCAATCCAGCTGGGGTGGAATGTTCAGCGGTTAACACCTGATAACCATCTTTATTAATTTTAGCGATTTGACAATCGCCAACATGAAATAGCTGGGCGCGATTACCTTTGAGGATCAACGCTGAAAAAGTACTAAACCACTCTTGTGATTCACCTGTCTCATCACTGATTAAAAGTCGTGAATATAACCAATGATTTAGCGAAGAAATGACCTTTGCAGCTGCTTTGCTTACCGACCAACTATCAGGAGTAGCCAAATATTCTTCAATGAAATGACACACACTCATTTGACTGGCTTTAGCGGCATAATTAGCACTAGAAACACCATCGGCAATCACCGCAACATGGCCTTTGAGTTCTAACTCTAGCCCACGATTAATTTTAAGCGCAAACGCGTCTTGGTTCTCATCTTTAGCCCCAGCAGTGGAATAACCACCGGCACTAATCACTAAACTATCTTTTGATTTATCAATATTTGCCATGTTAGATGCACTTCGCTTAACAGTTTGTAATAGAATCTCTTAAGCAATTTCTTGCAATATATCATTGCTCGCAAAAGAAAATGACACGCCAGCAAGGCGTGTCATAAAGTCAGACTTAATATATTGGTACCAACAAAAGCTTAATCAACCTTAATCAATTCCACGGTACCATCAGGTAAAATCTCAGCCATATTGCCCTTGGGTTCCTGCATGAAAAATAACATCATTAGCCCAACAAAGGCACTAATCGCAATAACCCAGAAAAAGAACGAATAACTGACAAATGACAACACGGTTAAATAACAAACTGCGCCAACATTACCATACGCCCCTGTCATTCCTGCAATTTGGCCCGTTAAACGACGCTTAATTAATGGCACCGCGGCAAAAACTGCCCCCTCACCTGCTTGCACAAAGAACGAACAACTCATCGCAGCAATAACCGCCAAGACCAATGGCCATTCACCGGTAATAGTCGCCATCACTGCATAACCTAAACTTAGGCCAGTGGTTAAGATCATTAAAGTTTTTTTACGACCATATTTATCACTGATCCAACCGCCTAATGGCCGCGATAATAAGTTCATAAAGGCGTAGGTCGATGCCAGTAATCCAGCCAGAACCAAATCTAAACCAAAGGTTTCGGCAAAAAACAACGGTAACATCGATATCACCGCCAACTCACTGCCAAAAGTGGCAAAATACAAAACGTTAAGCACCGCTACCTGTTTAAATGAATACTGGTGTAAAGGTTCAACCGGCGTAGTAAACACACTTTTGTTAACCTGATAGGCGATATAAACTTCGTAAAAGAACAGCGCAACCAAACCAATATAAATGATTAATGCGCTCGTTTCGTCAATTAAACTAACACCCGACGGTGATAACTTCCAATTGAGTAAAAACAACGCGCCAAATAATGGTATCTTCATTAAAATCAATAGGTAGAAATCGCCAACACTGGTCACTTCCATCGCTTTAGAGCTTTTTGGCTTAAAGTAAGTTGCGCCAGCTGGCGTATCACGAACCCCATAATAAAAGATAAAGGAATAGACAAAACAAATAACGGCCGTAACACCAACCGCCCAGCGCCAACCGTCATCGCCACCAAAAGCCAGTGCCAATACCGGTAAGATCATCGCTGCGGCTGCTGAACCAAAGTTACCCCAGCCGCCATAAATACCTTCCGCGGTGCCCAATTGATTAGCCGGAAACCACTCACTCACTAGTCGAATACCAATCACAAACCCAGCGCCGATAAACCCGAGTAAAAATCGTGCGAGCGCCAATTGCTCAAAAGTATCAGCCAATGCAAACATTGCACAAGGAATAGAACACAATAACAGTAACAAGCTATATGTCTTTCGCGGCCCGTACTGGTCGGTTACCATGCCAATGATAATTCGAGCGGGAATAGTCAGTGCGACATTAAGAATTAACAAGGTTTTAATTTGCTCGGAGCTTAACCCTAAAGATTGCGCGATCAATCCCAACAAAGGTGCATGGTTAAACCACACCAAAAAGCTAATAAAAAAGGCGACCCAACTGTAATGAAGAATCTTCATATTAGCCGTCAGCGAAAAAAGCCTAAACTTAGACGTACTCATGATTACCCCTCCCTCAGCTGAACCAGTCCATCATTAATACGCGCGTCAAACGTCGCAATTGAAACCGTTTCGTCTTGTTGACAAAGACCCGTGTTTAAACAAAATTGTTGCTTAAGCAATGGCGACGCCACAAAATATTGCTCGTCCATTTCGGTTATTAAGCCCCGTGATAACACATTGGCGTGGCCAAAAGGGTCGTAATTTGCAACGGCTTTAATTGCACTAATGCCACCCAATTGCGCGGAGTTTAAGTGGAATAAGGCCACTTGCTTGCCTTGGTGTTCGGCGCAAATCCCGGTGTTTTTAGGAATATCGCTTAAGCGACAAACATCAATCCACGTGGTTAAATCTGTCATGTTATTCTCCTAAAATTATAATTCGGTTGCGAGCTGATATTTATCAGCCGGGCTAATCTGTTGACGTACCGTGGTGAAAATAATGTTGTCGTCGGGCTTGTCGCTATTGATGAAGTGATTAAAACGTTTAAGTTTTTGCGGATCTGCCAGGGTGGTTTTCCATTCACATTGGTAGGTGTCTACCAAATGGTCCATCTGGGCCAACAACTCATCGTTGATCGCAAGTTTGTCTTCAAACACCACTTTTTTAAGATAATCGAGCCCACCTTCAAGGTTTTCCATCCACACCGACGTACGTTGCAGGCGATCAGCCGTGCGAACGTAAAACATCAAAATAATGTCGATATAACGAATAAGTGTTGCATCGTCGATATCACTGGCAAATAAATCCGCATGGCGTGGGCGCATACCACCATTACCACAGACATATAAATTCCAGCCATTATCGGTTGCTATTATCCCAAAATCTTTGCTTTGGGCTTCGGCACATTCTCGGGCACAGCCCGACACCGCCATTTTGAATTTATGCGGTGAACGTACCCCGCGATAACGCTGCTCAATCAAAATTGCCATCGCGGTGCTGTCTTGCACCCCATAACGACACCAGCTGTTGCCAACACATGATTTTACGGTTCGCAAAGCCTTACCATAGGCATGACCCGTTTCCAGACCAGCATCGACCATCTTCTGCCAAATGGGTGGTAACTGATGCAGTTGTGCGCCGAACAAGTCAATTCGCTGGCCGCCTGTTATTTTGGTATATAGGTTATATTCTTTGGCAATTTCACCAATTAGAATCAAATGATCTGGGGTAATTTCACCACCGGGGATCCGCGGCACAATTGAATAAGTACCATCTTTTTGCATGTTGGCGAGGAAATTGTCATTGGTGTCTTGCAGGGCAACAAGATCGTTGTCTAGTACATGATCATTCCACAATGATGCCAACATTGAGCCAATCGCTGGCTTACAAATTTCACAACCGTCGCCGCTACCACATTCAGCCACTAGCGCGTCGAAACTACGAATTTGTTTCACCCGGATAATGTCAAATAATTCGGAGCGTGAATAAGCGAAATGACGACAGATATCATTGTCGACGCTAACCCCTAATTTGGTTAACTCGCTATTAAGTACCTGCGTAACTAATGGCACACAGCCACCACAGCCCGTACCAGCGCCAGTGCATGATTTAATTGCCGCAATGTCTTGCGCGCCACCAGCAACGGCATCGCATAATGCTTGCTTGCTAACGTCATAACATGAACAAATTTGCGCCGCAGGTGGTAAGGCATCGATGCCCGCACTAGCACTGCCCATTTCGCCATCCATTTCAGGCAGTAATAAATATTCTGGTGGGTGAGTTAATTCAATTGAGTTCAGTGCCAGCTGCAACCACTGGCCGTAATCACTACTGTCACCGACTAATACGGCACCTAATAATATTTTTCCGTCGCTGTTCATGACTATTTTTTTGTAAACACCGGTCGCAGAATCAATAAAACTGTAACTTTGAGAATCAGGTGTATTGCCGTGAGCATCGCCAATACTGGCCACCTCAACCCCTAGCAGTTTCAATTTTGTGCTCATATCAGCACCAGTAAACAACTTTTCACCGCCAGTTAAATGACTAACGGCCGCTTTTGCCATCGCATAACCTGGTGCGATTAAGCCAAATATTTTATTGTCCCATAACGCACATTCGCCGATCGCATAAATATCAGGATCACTGGTTAAACACTGGTCGTTAATCGCAATACCACCGCGCTCCCCTAGCGCTAGGTCACTTTGACGCGCTAAATGATCCTGTGGTCTAATGCCCGCCGAAAATACAATGGTATCTGTTTCTAAAAAAGAACCATCGGCAAAATTCATGCGGTAACGGCATTCTTCACCTGCAACGATTTCTTTGGTATTTTTTTCGGTATGAACCTTAACACCTAAATCTTCAATCTTTTGGCGTAATAAAGCGCCGCCGCCTTGATCTAACTGCACTGCCATTAAACGCGGAGCAAATTCAACGACATGAGTTTCAAGCCCCAGTTGCTTTATGGCATTGGCTGCTTCAAGCCCGAGCAAACCACCACCAATGACCACACCAACCTTCGACGTTGTTGCTGATTCGGCAATGCGGTCTAAATCATCAAGGGTACGATAAACATGAATATGTGGCTGATCTTTACCAGGTACCGGTGGAACAAAAGGAAAAGAGCCGGTCGACAAAATTAACTTGTCGTAGCCAATGCTATCGCCACTGGCGGTCGTTATTGTCTTGTTGGCGCGGTCAACAGCAGTTACTTGCTGATTGATATGATATTCAACCCCTTGAGCGTCATAGGCGTCGGGCGTTGTCAGCGCTAAATCATCGGCGGTATTGCCAGTATAATAACTGGTTAACATCACGCGATCATAAGCAAGACGACTTTCCTCAGCAAAAGTCACAATTTGATACTGCTCACCATAATTTGTCGCTAACTGATCTATAAAATGATGGCCAACCATACCGTTACCGACTACAACTATTTTTTGCTTTTTCATATTGCTCACCAACTTAGATTTATAATTTTATTACCTAAGTAATGGCAACTTTGATACCAGCTCGATAAAACCCCAACAAATACATTTTAAGCCACTGATATATAACGGATATATGTATTAGTTATAATTAATTTACCCACGACAGTGTTAGGTTACCCATATGCTTATGCCCAACAATAACCCAAGCATTGCACTGTAGAGGGGCACAAAAAAAGCCTGCGTATGCATTACACGCAGGCCATTTAGTACTATTTAAGCAACAGTTGGCATGCTGCCAAATTAAAAATTATAAAGAATCTCTCTTTCGAGCATCTGGTGGCTAATTAGAATGAAATTAACTATTACAGACAATTGCCATTATTGCTGCCGTTTTATTTTTACCATTATGTAATGGTTTAGCCAGTGACACACGCCGATTCTATCAACAATGATATATCACCAATACAGCTGCCACAGCCGCCGCCTGCACCGGTGGCAGCACGTATTTGTGCCACGGTTAAATCACCAGACTCTAACGCGTTAGTAATTTGTCCTACGGGAATATTTAAACACTGACAAAACGTTTTTTGTTGCTGCTGCTGCTTAACATCACCAGATATAAAACGGCGTTTGGCTTCGTTATCATCTGTTGTTTGGTAAAATTGACTGAGCCAGCCATTGGGTAACTGGCCTTTAGTCTCTGCCACCACGACACCGGCAGCTAACTGACCAGCAACCAGATAAGATTGGCGATAATATTGCTTGCTAGGATCGCTCGCACTTAATCGTTCAAATGATTCAAACTGGTGATTAGCTAATACTAAGGTATTTAATCGCTGATATAACAGCTCGGGTTGCTCAGCACTGGCCAAATGATAGCAATAACCGCCCTTTATCCGCTGCTCTACTTGGTACTGGGCAATGTCTAAGCTTAGCGGCTGCTTTACTATAATCATCGCTTCGCTATTAACCGACAGCGGCTCAATATCAACCTTTGAATGCTTAAATGCCGGCTGGCCAGAAATTGGATCGTAAACCGGCTTAACCAATTTGCCAACACCACCTTGATTATTGTTGCTGTGCGACCAGTGGATCGGGATAAATAGATCGCCACGCCGTTGCATAGTACTGATATTGGTACGGACTATTAGCTTGCCTTGATCGCTGGTTAACACCACTAATTGCTGATCAACAATTGCGCGCGATTTAGCATCATCACGATGAATGTCGACCAAAGGTTCAGGATGATGATTGGTTAAAATAGCCGTTTTACCCGTTCGGGTTTGGGTATGCCATTGATCGCGATTTCGACCCGTGTTGAGGGTAAACGCCCTTGGGCTGATTTGAGTTGGCCCTGCTGACACATTAACTAGCCTGACTTTTTTATTCGCAGTGAAATAACGGTTATCACTAAAAAGTAACTGGTCACTGACCACCAAAGGTTGCCCTTGTGGCTGCGGCCATTGTCGTGGCATAAAGTTGTCATATTGAGTTTGGGTTAAGTGACTAAAGGCGGAAATGTCAAATGCGCGCGAGCCGCTATTTTCCAAACCCGATAATTTAGCATGCTCAGTAAAAATATCTCGCGCACTGTGGTAATCAAACTGCTTGGCAAAACCCATACGCTGGGCAACCTGCGAGATTATCCACCAGTCTGCTTTTGCCTGGCCAAACGGGGTCAAAAAATTACGTTGCCGAGAAATGCGTCGCTCTGAATTTGTCACGGTGCCTGATTTTTCCCCCCAGGTTTGAGCCGGTAAAATCACATCTGCCAGCGCTAAAGTATCGTTGCTCGCGACACAATCACTGACAATCACCAAGGGGCATTTTTCTAATGCTTGTCTAATCTTGTTTTGATCGGGCAGACTCACTAAGGGATTAGTCGCCATAATCCAGATTGCTTTAATTTTTCCTGCGTCAATCGCATCAAACAACTCAACCGCTTTAAGACCGGGCGTAGTTGCTAAGTTTTTGGTTTGCCAAAAATCACTTAGCGGTTGCAACAACTCAGTATCGTCAAATTCAATATGGCCTGCCAAAGTATTAGCCAACGCCCCAACTTCACGGCCGCCCATCGCATTTGGTTGACCGGTTATCGAAAAGGGACCACAACCTATTTTACCAATTTTACCACTGGCCACATGACAATTGATAATTGCATTGCTTTGATCTGTGCCCTGCTCAGACTGATTAATGCCTTGCGAAAACAGCGTTACAACCCGTTCACTTTGGGCGAACCATTGAAAGAATTGTGCCGTGTCAGCATCTGCCAAGCCAATTTCGTTTAACCGTAAGTAATCGTCGCTAGCACTATTCAGTACTTTATTAAGCTCATCAATTTGATCAGCGGTCTCAAAACTGGGATCGATCAATTGCTGCTGATTCAAATAGTGCAGTAACGAATTAAACAAGATCAAATCACCACCAGGGCTAATCGGTAAATGCAAATCTGCTAATTCTTTTGAGGCTGTTATGCGTGGATCTATCACCACTATTTTAAGCTCAGGCCGGCGCTGCTTTTCGTCGCGAATACGTTGATAAATAACCGGATGGCACCACGCAAGGTTCGAGCCCGTTATTACAATTAAATCGGCTTTGGTAATATCGGAATAACTCATTGGCACAATGTCTTCACCAAAGGCCCGTTTATGCCCCGCTACCGCTGACGACATACATAACCGTGAGTTAGTATCAATGTTACCTGTGCCAATAAAGCCTTTCATTAGCTTATTAGCGACATAATAATCTTCGGTTAAAAGCTGGCCCGAAACATAAAAAGCGACCGAGTCTTTACCGTGCTCACTTATGGTTTGATTAAGTTTGCTCGCGACATAATCTAGCGCCCGTGGCCATGACTGCGGTAACTTATTTATCTGTGGTAAATCAAGCCGGTTGTGATTGTCTAGCGTATCACCGAGGTTTTTACCTTTAATACACAGTTTGCCGAAATTGGCGGGATGATATTTATCGCCACTGATCATCGCCTTGCCGTTATTGGATGTAACGTCAATGCCACAGCCAACACCACAATAAGGACAAGTGGTTTTAATGGGCTGTGAACTGTCGTTTAAACTATCGACTAAAATCGGCGCTGCTGGTTGGCTTTGATTCGACACAAAGATTCCTCATGAACAAAAAGATAACTAACGTTAGAGGTTGCAATGGTTAAGCCAACTGGAAAAAGATTATATGTAACTGTTATTTAATACTTATTTATTATTTAAGTCAGATTTTTTAATTTTAATGCACAACAACGGTGCATTAAAATTAAAAATAAGTGGCAAGATAGCGATACAGCTATTGGTTGTTAGCCCGTGACGGTTTGCGGATTAAAAAACCATTGTCCATATAAAGCTGACGTTGATCTTTCTGCTGCTCTATTTTCAGCTGTTTTTCAGCCTGTTCAATTAACAACAGCTCTTTGGCAGTTTTTTGTTTGACCGGTACTTCGGCATAACGTGACAAGTTTTCTCGTGAAATAAACGCTTGAGCACTTGCTACTACAACCTGACTTTGTAATCCGACCATACGAGTGCTTATATATGCACCACCTTCATATTGATCAATTGTGCCACTCACCAAATAATCAATGGCCTGTTCATTTTTTAATTTTTTCCAATCACGGCTATGAATAAAGTCACCGTCAGTTCGTACTTGAATCGTGCCTGTTAGCTTAAAATCCACCACCCTAAACCCATTATCATGAAGATAATGCATAATACCTTCTGAGATTTGGTTGCCTAAACGGTTTGCGGTGTTTAAGTCTTTTAAGTCAACCATCGACGTCACCGCAATGGCATTTTGCCGACCGACAAATTGATTGTTCGATAACATCTCCGCCACTAACGATCCGACCAACAGATTGAGTTCATTTTTAGGTGGTTTTTCATCTGCGTTAAAAAGTTTAAATCCGAGATTAAAATCAGGATCAAAGCCAGAACTACATGCTGACAATAACAGTATCCAACATAATGTTAATCCGGTTTTCATCTTTGTGGTACTCCATACAATTAATGACAAAATTCTGTCGCTGCTTATTACAAGCATAATACGCGCCAAAATGTCTAATATTATCTTCTGATTTTTTAGGCCTTAATTTCAGGTATAATAATTAATGAAAAAGGCTTAGATAAAAGACAAAAATCTCACGTAGTGGCAGCTATAATGAGAAGTAAGGCTAACTGTTGCCGTCGAACCTCAAGCCTAACGCCAAATAATTGGTGGTTGGTCGCATGATTTGTATAGTATTTAAACTACTATAGATAGCTTAAATACTCCCCATGGAACCAACTAAAAATTATAGTTAAATATCAACACGTTAACAAGAGTCAATTAAGCGTATCAACGTAGGCACGATTTTTGCTTATTAACGGAACAGCCAATAGTTAGAAAAATATTTTTTTTATTCTAAAGTTTCAGTTGGTTGGGTCGATAAATGATTATAAGCGGTCGTATCCACATTAATTACCGCTCAGTTAACTAAGTTCGAGTGATAAAGCACCGTCAACGAACAATTTTTACTATATAGTGAGGAAATAAAAAATGAACTTAAATAATACTTTTTCTGTATTTAAAAAGACCGTTTTAGGCGCAACTGTTGCAACTGTCGTAGCAACATCGGCTCAAGCCGATACTTTTACCTTTAGTGTTGATACTATTGCCCCAGTAACGATTACCGAGCGTCAGGCCTTATTATTTGGCACAGCACTAAAACTTGATCCGTTAGCAACTTGTGAAATCACACCTTTAGCAACTGGTGATGATTGGGATTCTGGCGAACCCTTTGCTATCACTCTAGCACAACACACTGGTGTTGCAGCTGCAGGCGGCGGTTGTGCTGACACTTCAGGAACCACAAGTAATTATGGTCACTATTTGATCGCGGGTGCAGTATCGACACCAGTGAAAATTACCTTAGTTAGTGGCGGCGCTGATGATGCCAGCTTTACCTTTGCCCCAGCTGGCATTGCAGATAATGACTCGGCAGGTGCCTCTGCTGCTGGTGAACAACTTATTACTGCAGATAACCAAGTAACTGTTACCTCAGATACTAGTGGCAATATCGGTTTAGCTGTCGGCGGAGAAATAACTGTTGGTGTCGGTGGTTTAACCGCTGGTGCCTCAATCCCTGCAAGTTTTGATATTAACGTTGTTTATTAAATAACGAGTTAAATATAACAAAGCCTTATTTTTATAAGGCTTTTTTTTTTGTTTAAATTTTGATATTTTAAATACAATCGTATTGATCATAGGAAAACCATGATTATTTTCAAGCGTCACCCTCTTCTTATCAGCAGCCTGATTTTTATGCTGCTATTACTAACATTTAAAGCTTCTGCACAAATTGAGTTTTCCCGCTACCGGATTTCCTTAGACGAGAAACAACGAAATTATTCATTGCTCGTACTCAATAGCGGAAAAATTGATAGCCGCTGTACTTTAGGTTATAGCTACCAGCAAGTGCAAAAAAATGGCGATACAAAACCAGTAAAAAAACGTGAGGAGATCTTTAATAATGCTGATAAATTGATTCGTTATTCACCAAGTCGAGTCACTATTGCTGCAGGTGGCAGCCAGACCGTTCGCCTAACAATGAGACGACGTAAAAATCAAGTTGATGGTGAGTATATCAGTTATTTAAAAATAGCCTGCCGCGAAATTGTTACAGCTAAAATTGAAGAAGGCTTACAGCAAAATATGGTAACGACGCGGGTTATTTATAACATTCCGATCGTTGCTCGTGTCGGTAAACTAAGTGCTATAGCCACCTTATCTGATGCAAAAGTTCTCAATAATGAGCTAAAAGTACTACTTAATCGCAAAGGTGATCGCTCTTTGTACGGAAAAATAACAGTTACAGATCATAATAATGACGTTATTGGCACCCAAAATGGCGTGGCAGTCTTTTTACCGGTAACTATGCAACAAGTCACGATAAAACTAGAAAAAAGTCCCCGCGGCCCACTTAAGATAAAATTTGAAGAATCAAAACGCGAAGGTGGCAATCAAAAGTCATCGTTAACACTGAATCTTTAATCAGTAGCGGATATACTAACGCATTTTCAATACTAGAGATTACGTTGCAGTACATTATCACAAATGATTAACCATCAAGCTAACAATGGCTATGTGCTAAGTAAAATGAGACAGGGCTTTATATGACAGTAGTAATTTCAAAACGCGTTTCTCGTTTTACTCAATGCCTTAGCGGCTGTTTAATGCTTTTAATCAGTATAGAATCGCTGGCCAACCAATTTCAAGAGGTTGATTTAGAGAAAAGTGACTTTTTATTGCTCGACATTCGATTACAAAACAAACGACTATTAAGTTCAATTGAAGCATTCCAAAGTGGCGAGCAAACTTTGTTACCTGCCAGTTTACTCGTTAGTGCCTTAGGTGCTAGAGCTGAAATTAACATTGAGACAGGCAAGTTATTAATAACCCATGATGGTATGACTTCGGTCATCGAGCTTGTTAAAAACAATAGTTCTATCTCTCTACTCGAGAATGATGCAGATTATTCGTGGGGCCGCGATGATTTTGAGATATACCTCTCGCATTTAGTCCTAGAACAGCTACTACAAGGGAAAATAGAGGTTCTTTTATCACAATTAATAGTCAATTTAAAATCTGGGGTTAAACTTTTCCCAATTGAAAAACAATGGAATCGTAGCCAGGTTAGGCAAAAACAACAAAAAAAACAACTATCTAATAGATTTTACGTATCTGATGTTTATCAACTACTTACTCCTCCCACAGCAGATATATCTCTGAGGCTAGGGGCACAAAAAGATCATGATAATATTCAAGGTGGTTATAGCATTCAAACATCATCTGATATTCTTTATCACAGCGCCGCAATTTCGTTATTTCAAGATATTCAAACTGGTGATGTCAATTCACGGATTAATTTTTCCCGTCACCAACCAAACCCAAATGAGACACTCTGGGGTGGACTACGTCAATATAGCTTTGGCGACATATCTGCAACATCCCACTCATTATTAAGCAATGTACCATCGGGGCTCGGATTTGAATTATCACGTCGACCTGATAATTTCAGTCGAAATTTTGGTAGCAAAGATATTGAAGGGGATGCGACTCCTGGCTGGGAAGCCGAGTTATATCACAATGGTTTTTTACTTAGTACCCAAACTGTGCCAGAAAATGGCCATTTTCTATTTCGTGATATTGATACTGATTATGGGAGTAATCAGTTTGAAATCCGTTTATTTGGTCCGTTTGGTGAAGAAGAGGTTCGTCGTGAGAATCTCAATGTTGGTGCTAATTGGCTACCCAAGGGCGAATTGGCCTATGACGCTTACGTTCTTGACCGAAATAAAACTTTGCTCGACGGCGACGGCTCCGATACTGTCGCTGGCAGTTTTGGTACAGACATGGGGTTTTCCGTCGATTATTCACCATTTAACAATACCCATATCGGTTCGTTTTTTCAGCGTAGCCGCGACACCCAACAGTCAAATGATAATAAACAACTAAATCAACATTACCTTGGTAGCCATATTCAGTCAGCTTTTAATAATCTAGTGATTGATTTGTCATTGGTAAAACAACAAAACTATGGCCATCATTTATTATTGCAGGGTATTGGCTCATTTTCTTCTGGTCAAAACTATAATATAACTTTAGAAGAGCAACGTGACTTTTCAAGTTCGACAATGCCAGATGATCACCACAACTATCAAATGGCCTTTGCCACTGGTGGCATCTTGCCTTTTAGCCGTGGGATTGGTTATCGTAGCTCAGTAACATACCGCGGTAATGATGAGCATATAAATAGCTGGCTGTTTGACTCTCGATTATCTTGGCGTCTATCAAATTTACATTTCAGTAATTCAACCAATTACCAGACTTTTGATATTGATGGCGTTTCCAATTTATTCGCAGGAAACCTCACCGTTAGCTCGAAGTGGGGCCCTTTTAAGCTTCGTGGCGCAGCCAATTACACAATAGAACCAGACACTCAGTTAAACCGTGTTACAGCCAGTGCATCATGGCGATTAAACGATAGGAGCATTCATACGCTCAGAAGTGGTTACTCTCCTGCTATAAACGCTCAAATCGTCGATAAATGGGATCTAAATTACAGTTACAACACAACATTCGATACTTTTGGTTTAAGCATTTTTGGTGACATCGATTCAGAAAAACAGTGGTCGGTAAACTTAGGACTCAGTTTTTTCATTGATTATGACGCTCATAATCAGCGATTTTTATTCTCAAGTAAAAACTCTGCCGCCTCCGGAAATTTAAATGTGACCAGCTACCTAGATCGCAACAGTAATAACCGACGCGATGAGGGAGACTGGACTCTAGACAATGTTGAGTTTTCTCCACTGCCGCTATGGCGAGGGCTAACAACCAGTAAACAAGGACGAGTTAGTCTACCTGGCGTTCCTGTTTATACCCCTTTTACCTTTACCGCCAACTGGCAAGATGGTGTAGCAACCAAAGACAAGTCTTATACTATATATACTCATCCAGGCAGCCGAATTGACATCGAACTCCCCTTCGTTTTGAAAACCAACATTTCAGGTTTTGCTGTGATAGGTCCTGAAGACCGAGAGCAACCCCTAACATCGGGAACTATTGAACTAGTTAATCGTAATACTGGTATTAGCCAAGTTTTAGCAATTGATATTGACGGTTTTTTCGAAGTGATCGGACTTAATCCTGGTCATTATACTTTGCAAGTAGCAAACAAAGACCTTAATCGACTTGGTTTAGTGGCACAGCGTGGCAAGCTACATTTTGTTACACCAAAACAAGGTGGCGATTACGAAATCGCACCTCTCGTATTACTTAGAAAAAACACAGCACCGACAACACTGCCAGAGTCGAGCACCTTGACATTAGATCCAAGTAATGGGGACGCATTTTACTTTGGCGAAGATATTGCGGCACAACAAATTTATGCAGTGCCTTGGGAGCCTCGTGTAGCCATTGTAAATAAGGCCAACAATCGTAATTTTTCGACGCCAGCAAACTATGCTCAAGATGGTCCCAAGCCTTTAACTCTGGCAGCATCACCTAGGGCAACTAACAACGCTGACTTAAAAGCTGAAGCGAGCGAAAGTATTATTGATGACCTAACTGTCGCAGTGCCACCATCAGCAATTGCCAGTGATACTGCTTTACGTGCTGAAGCCAATGGTCAATTTCAGCGACCAATAACACCAAGCTCAGAAAAGCCACAGCCAGAACAACCACCAAAAACGCAGATTAGCAATACAATAGTGCAACCTGTTGTACAAGCTACCCCAGCGATATCACTACCGTCAGTCACACCAAACAAACAACTTGCTCCAATAGAAGCTGCTCAGCCATTATTCCAATTGCAACTTGGTGCCTATGCGCAACGTAACAATGCCGAAAATTGGCTAACCGACCATCCTCAACTGGCCAACGACTGTACAGTAGTAAAAAAATCCTTGTTACATCTTATTCGTTGTAAGGCATTTATCCAGCGTCAGCAGGCAGAACAGTATCAACAGAAATTTAAGTCTGATAACCCAGGGATTTCATCAGTTATCAAAACGATAACCGGACAAAAAACTCAACCGAACTCACTGCCGCTAGAGGCAAGCTCCAATGATTTTACAATTCAATTACTAGTTGCCTCACAACCGAAAACCATCGCAAGCTTTATCGAACATTATCAGCTCAACCGCGATGAACTCACAGTGATTAGTAAACAACTTAATGACCGAACGTTACAAGTATTAAGCTTGGGCAGTTTTAAGAGCGCTAGCGCAGCAAAAAATGCCGCGGCTAATTTATCAACAGAGTTACAACAACTTGCTTGGGTTAAAAAACGTTAATCTTAAAATTATTATTACGCTATATAAGCCACAACAACCGTCGGTAAAATAGTTTTTAATTCGTCGGCTTAATTGGGCAGGAAAATATATTATGACTAAAAAAATTCGTCTTTTTTACATCGGATTACGACTAGCAATTATTAATATCACGCTTACAGCGCAAGTTTTTGCCACTGGGCATGTAACAGCAATAATTCAGCCACTTACATTTGGTGCCGTAGTACCTATTACCGGTCAATGTCAGATGGCATTTTCTACCGGAATATTTACCAGTGATTTTAGTAATACGTGCCCAACTCACAACGGCTTACCTGGCCATTATCGTGTTCTCGCACCGAAAAATACTTTCATGAGAATTACTCCTTATACCTTTACCTACCCCGGGAATTTGTTTACTTTTAAGCCAACGGGTGAAGTGAGCAGTGACACTGAGACCAAAACAATGATAGCCAATAATGTAACCATCATAGATAGTGGTGCTAGCGGAATTCTCGATATTCATGTCGGTGGTATTTTAAATGTCACCGTGCCACTAAATACAAGTAGCAGTTACTTAGTCGATTTAGAAATAGACATTTCCATTTCCCCATAAATCATAACAGTTTCCAGCCCTTCAACTTTGCCCGCTGCTGTTGAACTATAATCGATATTTAACAGCGTTCTATGTTGTTAGGGTTAATGGCTACCTCAAGTTAAAACCATCTTTTAATTTGAGGTAGCCAGTGGTTCTAGTTGCTTTAGTAATATCACAGGGTCATCAGAAATTTAACTTTAAGCTGCTGATCATTACTATCTTCAAACTCAATGCGATTAGGCAGTGCTGTTTTTCACTGAATGTAATCGATGTTATACGTCGGCGCCCCTAATTGCCTTAATCTCAAACGATTGCTGTGGCACATTTAGTATTTGAACCGTCCCCCCCGCTTGCCAGAACCTGAGCGACCTCGTTTACCGTCGCTGAGCTTTTTGCCACCACCACGCAGCGGTGTTTTAACAGTTGAGCAATCAGCGCTAGTTTTTCAACGGCCACTTCATCTGACATTACACCACCAAGCACCAAATAACTTGGCCCGAGTTTCAAGGCTTCTAGTGCCTGATAAAGACTATTGACCTTAATTCCTAGCCGCAGCCCCGCGTCTTTAATCACGGCCAAGTCGGCCTGAGCGCATTGTTCTAACGTTAGTTCAATGCCATATGCCGCATGTTTAACCGCCAGTTGCCAGTGCTGTGCTATAAACACCCGCGCTTGATATTGTCGCCCTAAGGCTACGCCCTCGATCACCGCACGTTCAATTTCTCCCTTGTCATCACTGCAAGCTAGCAAGGTTGTGCTTTTTACTCCAAGTTTAAGGATATCCTCGAGCAATCCCACATGATCTACAGTAATAAACAGTCCTAAATTAGTGGCACAAGCTCTCGATGTTATCGCGGAATATACCAGCTTGCTTAAGCTATTATTTTGAGTAGATTGAGCTATAAATTGCTCGAAGCTATAACATTGTGGCAAGTCATTAAAGCCATTAACCGGGCTAAGTTGAAACACATTCTCACGTGCATTACCCAATGGATGGGGTTGATATATCGCCTGTGCCATAATGCCTTGCGCCAAAATCAACGCATCAACATAACCGTAATTTTTGGCTAACAGACTGGCTACCACACTTGAGTTCGTACACTGCGAAGCTGGCAAGTTTGGCGTTGCTTTTTGGCTGGTGACCATCACCATGTTGTCAGCGGGCTTGAGCGAGAAGTAATAATGGTTAGTCTGAGCGTGTTGTGGCTCGGAGACCTCAAGCGACAGCCCTAACTGATAGTGCTGGCTAAATTTCAGCCCAACTGAA
This sequence comes from Gammaproteobacteria bacterium, assembly GCA_013214945.1. Lineage (NCBI taxonomy): Bacteria > Pseudomonadati > Pseudomonadota > Gammaproteobacteria > Gammaproteobacteria bacterium. Next base: position 11,908 of record JABSRT010000012.1, on the reverse strand, counting down.
ATTGCTTGTGATCTGCTCGCGACCGACTGCTCGGATAATATCGTCATTGCAACGTAATTCACCATCAGCAAATCAACTTGTGGTAACAAATAACGTGTTATTTGCGTGATCGCTTGCTGACTAAGAGCCAGTTCGCCTTCATCGTCAACCAACACAGGTTGATAAATAACGGTTAGTTCGGGGTTAATTTGGCGGTAATCCCTTAGCTTATTCGCCAGCCACAATATTTGCTCAGCATTAACCAACAGGCCTATTTTACAAACATTGGTCGATGACTCGAGGGCTATTGTCCGCCACTGTATTTTGAGCAGTTCAACCGACGTCGCCGCTATCTTATTGGCTGTGGTACTGGTCGCACTAATACTGCTAATAATAGTCGCACAATGCACATGGTTAGCGCCGGCGACACGAATGTCGGCCGCGACCCCGAGTTTATCGGCCCCACCTATCGCCCAAATCGACGGTTGTTGATGGCTGTCTGAAGACAATAAATTTTGCTTCATCAATTAATCCTTTATTAGCGCTAGTTTGTTACAAGCAGTATAGAAGTGCAGTCAATTACACTGCAAGCCAAGGACGTTACTGGCACCATCGGTGACTTTGCACTGGCTCCGTTGCGTAATAGCTAAATTACATACACTTTGCTTAATATATATTGCAGTAAGTAATAGGAATTTTTGATGTCTGATATAACCATTGATAAACCCGATATCATGCTGTCTGTGCGCGACGTCTTTGGCATCGATAGCAACCTTAAAGTGCCCGCTTTTAGTCAGCGCGATAGCCATGTCCCAGATATCGATAATGCCTATCAATTTAACCCAGAAGTGACCTTGGCTATTTTGGCCGGTTTTTTTCGTGATCGCCGGGTAATGGTCCAAGGCCTGCATGGCACCGGTAAATCTACCCATATCGAGCAAGTCGCGGCGCGGTTAAACTGGCCTTGTGTTCGGGTGAATCTCGACGGTCATATCAGCCGGCTCGATTTAGTCGGCAAAGACACCATTGTATTGCGTGATGGCAAGCAAATTACCCAGTTTCAAGAAGGCATAGTGCCGTGGGCATTGCGCCGACCTACTGCGTTAATTTTTGACGAAATAGATGCCGGGCGTCCCGATGTGATGTTTGTGATCCAGCGTATTTTAGAACGCGATGGCAAGTTCACCTTGCTTGACCAAAACGAAGTGATCACCCCACATCCACAATTTAGACTGTTTGCGACCGCCAACACTGTCGGGTTAGGCAATAGCAATGGCCTGTATCATGGCACCCAAATGGTTAATCAGGCGCAAATGGATCGCTGGAATATTGTTACGACCCTCAATTACTTGCCAACCAATGACGAAGTAAAAATAGTGATGGCGCGGGTACCTAGTCTGAAGGGCGGCTCTGATGAACTGTTGGTCAGATCGATGATCGCGGTCGCCGACATGACCCGCAGCAGCTTTGCCGCGGGCGATATATCCACCTTAATGTCACCTCGCACTGTCATTTCGTGGGCCGAAAACAATGAAATTTTCCAAGATATTGCGGTCGCTTTTCGCCTGTCTTTCCTCAACAAATGTGACGAAGCCGAGCGGCCAATTATTGCCGAATTCTTCCAACGCTGTTTTGACCAAGAACTCACCGAATCTTGGGCGCATCAAGCCGCTAAGGTGATGGCCGATGGCCAACTATGAACAATTTAGTGGCAACAGCAGCTACCGCGACCTAAGCAGCGAACCTGCCAACGAACCGTCACCTGCGTCTCGAACCGATAAATTGCAGCAACAGGTTGAAGAACTGTGCGGTGCAACGATTAGAGCAGTATCAGGCGAAAAGAACTTTCGTTTTCGTGGCCGCCGGCCCGAAGTTAATGGTCAATCATCGGGCATTCGTGCGCCACACTTGCAGCCCGACTTAAGCAAAGACGATTATCAATCGTTTCGCGGCGCTGCCGACGGTATTGCACTGCGCTTAAAACATAGCGATGCCCAATTACACCAACAATTGGTGCCTGCTAGTGCGGTCGGCCAAGTCATCTTTGAGCTGCTTGAACAACTACGGGTTGAGTCACTGGTTAGCCAGAATCATCCCGGTGCTAAAGCCAATTTAAAACATCGCTACCAGCAATGGTGCAGTGATTTTAGTCATTCAGACATGATTGAAAATCACATTGGGTTGCTGGTTTATACCATTGCTCAAGTGGTATGGGCGAGACTAAACCGTCATGGTGTAAGCGAGGCAACTGAAGATTTAATTGAACCGCAACGCATGATGTTAGCACCGCACATTGGTGGTTATTTAATGGGACTGCGCAATAACCCGCGGCACCAAAAAAACTATGGCGAAAACGCATTAGGCATCGTTAAGGTAATCGACGAAATTGTTAACGCGATGGCGGATGGCGACGACGATGAAAACAACGATGCCACCAGTAAAGCCGAAGCCGCGGTCGCTGGGTTTAGTTTAATTTTATACCCTGAGGCCAACCCAGACGGCCAATCACCCGGTGCTACCGAGCCAAGTTATCGCAATGAATACAATAAATTAGTGAAGCAATTAGCCAATTACCAGATTTTTTCCACCAGCAACGACCGCATAGTGGCCGCCGAACAACTTATTTTGCCGCATCAAAGTAAAAAACTGCGCCAGCAGCAAGACTTACTGATTGCTGGACAAGGGGTTAATGTGCCTCGATTGGCCCGTGATTGGACCACAATTTTAGCAGCGCCGCGCCGTGAAGGCTGGAACTTTGGTCAAGAAGAAGGTTATATTGATGCCAAACGCCTGACCACGTTAGTGACCTCACCTAACTTTAGACAATTATTTAAAACAGAACGTTATCAACCGCACAATGATTGTTTAGTCACTTTTTTAATCGACAACTCAGGCTCTATGAAGCACCACATTAGTTCAATCGCCATGTTGGTTGAATTAATGACGAAAGCGCTGGAACTCGCCGGTGCCACCAGCGAAATTTTAGGCTTTACTACCCGTGCTTGGCAAGGCGGCAAGCCATTAAAGCAATGGCGTGCGCGCGGCAGTTTGGCCAATCCTGGTCGTTTGGCCGAGCTTGAACATATTATTTATAAAGATGCCGACACGCCATTAAAACGGGCACGTCATCAGCTGGTCGCATTGCTAAAGCCAGAATTATTTCGCGAAGGCATCGACGGCGAAGCGCTATTATGGGCCGCATCACGGATGCAAGCGCGCCCAGAACCACGCAAAATCCTTATTGTACTGTCCGACGGCTGCCCAATGGAAACGGCGACCAACCAAGCCAATGAGCCCGGTTATCTCGACAACCATTTACGCCAAGTGTGCGAGATGTTAGAAGCACGCGGTGATATCGAGTTACATGCACTGGGTTTCGGGCTCGACTTAAGCAGTTACTATCGTTCGAACTTGGCTCTAGACCTGCCAGAGGTGTTAGAAAATGGGGTGTTTAAAGAGATCCTACAGCTTATTGCCAAAGGTCAATAGCGGCTTAAGTCCTTAGTACAAGATGATAAATATAAGCCAAAATCAACTGGCTCTATCGGTTTGGCCAACTGGTCCTAACTCAAGGTAATTTACTCACCTACACTGCCGCCCGAAACACCAATATTAAAAATGGTGACAGCTGAACCCAATAGCTAGCCAATGCTAGCGACCCAGCTCGAATAATAATCCTTGTTATCTGATCTATTCAATTATTGTTGAGTTTATCGAGCGCCGTTAACCTATTTTAAAGTCCCGTGCTTAGCGAGCTAAGCGCCAAATTGTGAGAACAACACATCATGTCAAATTACCCAACCTTAAACCAAATGGGCATTAAGTCAGTTGACAACGTACAAAAATATACCTTGCGTCAGCAGGGTAATACCGATGTGCTAAAGATTTATTATAAACGCCCAAAAGGCTCGTTTTTATCACGAACCAAAAAGTTTTCCTTTATCCGTAATCGCTCAGCGTTGCCGGTTGAAGTTCGCCACTCGAAAGCATTCGATAACATGGCAAAGATAAGCCCTCAGCTGGTGTTAGCACTGCAAGAACTAAAACAACTTGATGCAACCCGTCAAGAGGCCGTACCGGTAGATGCTAAGCAGAAATTCCTGTCTGATCTAGACCATTTAGAAAAAGTAATGACGGCAAAAATGGACGAAATTCGTCGCCAAATAAAAGAATTAGACTAATAATATCTACCGCGCTATTAAAAGGGTTAGCCACAAAAATACCGGCTAGCCTTTGCACGACCCCATCACCCAGTTAATTGTCAGCAGTCACGCTATTCCCCCACGATTAAAGCCAACAAACACCACTGATATACCATGCAAGTTTATTTAAAATCAACAAGTTAAAATGTGGCCCCAATTAGATCCGATGGCTGGTTCTAAAAAACAATGCGCTGAACGTTAACTATGTAATCACATTATTAACCAACAACTAAATTTGAAGTGGTCAATGTCGTTTTTGAAGCAGTAGCGACCATATCGCCATTTTATGATAGTGCTGCACAATAATGAAACCAAAGAATAATGAAATCACATAATCATAAAACCAAAGTCTTGTTAGCGTATTAATTGAAACGTCAAAGGCTACTATGCTCCGCAATCAAGGAGCGATTAACATTATGGAGAAACAGATGAGTAACAATAATAACATCGCCAAAGCACTTATCCTCGCCGCCAGCCTCATGCTTGCCACCAATACCGTCAGTGCTGCTAAATTTAACATTGCCGTTGGTGACGGTGCAGGCGGAACGCAAGAAGCGCTAGGTAAAAAATTCATCGAAGAACTATCAGCCCATACAAAACACAGTGCCAAATTATTCTTAAATGGCCAACTCGGCAGCGAACAAGACACCGTTAATGACGCGTCAATTGGTACCTTAGATTTTTCAATCCTGGCGATCAATAATGTCACGCCTTTTTCACCCTCGGTCGGCCTGTTAACCTTGCCTTATATGATCCAAAGTTTGGAAGATGCTGTTACGCTCACTCAAGGTGATATTGGCAAAAAGCTGATCGAAAATACCAAACGTGATGCTGGCGTGCGTATTATTGGCTGGGCTTATTCGGGCTTTCGCGTATTAAGCAACTCAAAGCGCCCAATCAAAACGCTCGCAGACCTTAAAGGCATGGTAATTCGGGTACCAAAGAATGAAATCATGATCGAAACCTACAAATCTTGGGGCATCAATCCAACACCAATGGCATGGTCTGAAACCTTTACCGGCTTGCAACAGGGCGTTATCGACGGCCAAGACAATCCATACATCACTATTTACGCGATGAAGTTTGACGAGGTCCAAAAGTACATCACCAACGTTCGTTATTTGTTTTCAATTGAGCCGTTAATCGTCAGTGAATCAGTATTCCAAGATCAAAACAAAGCAACCCAAGCCGCAATTCTCGCTGCAGGTAAAGCTGCAACTGATTACAGCGCTAGGTCTTTGGTCTCCAGCGAAATAAAAATCAAGGCTGAGCTCATTAAGCGTGGCATGGAAATTACTGACCCTGCCAACGGTGAAGTCGAGTGGATTAAAAAAGCGACCGACGCAGTATGGCCACAATTTTATGAAAGTATCGGTGGCAAAGCGAAAGTAAACAACGCATTAACTGTCTTAGGACGTGAAAAAGTTTAAGCCATTATCTCTTAATCTATTATCACAATTGACCGGTGCTAATGCCATTAGCACCGGTCTTATCTAAGAGGGTGCAGTTATGGGTCGTAAGATCTTTAAATTTCTCGATAACATTGAAAGCTACATTTGTCGGACCTTGCTCGCGGCGTTTGTTTGCATTTTATTTGCGCAAATAATTTCGCGGCAATTGTTTGGTTATTCGTTGTCATGGAGTGAGGAATTATCGGTTTATATGTTTGTGTGGTTTGTTTTTTTTGGCGCAAGTTACGCCGCTAAACTTGCAGCGCATAACCGGGTAACCTTTCAATATAAATTAATGCCTCCTAAAGTAGCGACTTTTCTAGAGTTTCTATCTGACGCAATTTGGATTGCCTTTAATTGCTATTTCGTCTACCTGTCATACGACTTTGTTTTTCATAAAATGAATTTATTCTGGAAATCTCAAACCCTTGGCATTCCGATGAAATACATCTATCTAGTGTTGCCAATTGCCTTTAGTTTAATGACCTTTCGGATCATTCAAGTCAACTATTACAAGTTTGTAAAAGGCATCGACATTCGAGATCCAGATGCTAAAGAACTAGAACAATTAAACGAATTAGAGCTCGACTTTGACGAAAAAAGCGATAAAAACAACAAAAAACCTGCTAACCGCGTCGATAACGACAGTAAATAGCTCAGGAGTTACTCATGGATTCAAATATAATACTCGTACTCTTTGGCACATTCACTGTCTTATTATTTATCGGTGCGCCCGTTACCGTCGCACTTGGCGTTTCAGCACTGTGTAGCCTATTTTACCTCGAACAAAATCCCATAAAAATGGTTCAAATAGCCTTTACCTCTGTCGGTTCATTTCCCTTAATGGCACTGCCCTCGTTTATTTTGGCGGGTGCCTTAATGGAAGCGGCAGGCATTTCGAAACGCTTAGTTAACTTGGCTGAGAGTTTCGCCGGTCCAATTACCGGCGGCATTGGCGCGGCAACCATTTTAGCCTGTATGTTTTTCGGCGCGATTTCCGGCTCAGGTCCTGCCACCACAGCAGCAGTTGGCATGTTAATGATCCCGGCGATGGTTAATCGCGGTTATGACAAAGGTTATGCGTCAGCGCTTACCGCGTCATCGGGAGGTCTGGGCATTATTATTCCGCCATCAATACCAATGGTTATTTTTGGGATATCAGCGATTGGCTTAACGGTGCCAGAAGCGGCACTTGCTGAACACGGCAGTTTTCAAACAGTGTCTATTACTAAAATGTTCGTCGCTGGCTTTTTACCCGGCTTAGTTTTTTCATTAAGCTTATTGACCATGAACTACATTCGTTGCCGTCGCAACGGTTACATGGGCACCGAAGAAGGTTGGGACATTAAACATATCAAAAGCGCTTTTCGGAGCGGAATTTGGTCGGTGATGGCACCGCTGGTTATTTTGGGCGGCATATACTCAGGGTTTTTCACCCCGACAGAATCAGCCATCGTCGCTATTTTTTATACTTTGTTTGTCGGAGTATTTATTCACAAAGAGCTTAAATGGGCGGATCTATTTCGGTCACTTGAAACCACCACTTGGTTATCAGGACGAGTCTTATTAATCTTATTTACTGCCACAGTATTTGGCCGAGTATTAGTCGAAAATAATATTCCGGGTGTGGTGGCAGAGTCAATGTTAAGTGTGACCGATAACATTTATATTATTTGGGCCTTAATCATTGTGTTCTTGTTGTTTGTTGGCATGTTTATGGAAACGCTTGCGGCAATTATGATCTTAACCCCCGTGCTACTGCCCGTCACTTATAGCTTGGGCATTGATCCTGTCCACTTTGGTATTGTGATGGTTTGCAGCTTGTCGATTGGCTTCTCTACCCCGCCCCTGGGAGAGAACTTGTTTGTTGCGTCGGGCATCTCGAACATCTCGCTCGAAGAAGTCACGGTTAAAGCATTGCCTTTTGCCTTTGTCTCGACGGTCGCGGTATTTATCATTGCATTCGTGCCAGAAATCACCTTGTTCTTGCCACGGCTATTTGGTTACTAATTGTTAATCTGCCAGTTAAACCTAAAGTAAGGCGTGCTAGTTATAGTACGCCTTTTTTATTGTGAGCTTGATAATGAATAATAAAACCGCGCAACAAACTACCCTGCCCACATTAATGCATCATAACTGGAGCCAGCCTAATGCCTTGGTTGGCAGTGGGTTTGATATTCGCAGCAGTGAAAATGCCCTATTAACCCTTTTTTATGGCAGCCTTGAACGCGCCGCCCAATTTGAATGGACCAATGCCGGTCGTACCTTAGTTGATAAAACCTACCTTCATATTTTGTGGCAAGCTAAAACCCTGCCCAGTGTTGGCATGAGCCATCACGATATAGCCCCAAACATTGAACTGTTTGTCCGTGAATATTTACAGCCGCAATGGCCACAACTAACACAACCTATAAACTTCGACAACGCGTCAGCTAAAGCTGTTTTAGCAGCGGAGCTGGTCGCGGCTGCCGCGCAGCAGTTGTTTGGCAGTAGCTACCAAGAGCAAGCCGCTAGTTGGTTACTATTTTATTTGTGCCCGAATTTACCGATTTACCCGGTTTGCCCTACTTTACTAACGGCAACAAGCACCCATAATTATCAAGCCCATAATAGTCATTGCAGCGCCTTGTTAACCGCGTCAACAGGCAATATAATGCAGCACTCATCCAACATCACACAACCGGCAGCAAGCTATGGCAGCGCTAAAGAACAAGCATTAATCGATAAGTTATTAAGTGAAAGTGATTGGTGGCAACGTTATTGTTTGACTGAGCAGCTATTACTTGCCGGATCATTCGAGTAAAAGTACACGATATTTGGATCACAGTATCGTGCCTGCATATAAATTAGTACGAACTAAGATCCATCTAAATATCCTTTTTTATTTCCCTGATACTTCGATATTACTTAATTGAACTCCACCACGATTAAGTAATATTAAATAAATAGCAGTGGGGATATTCCAAATCTATTTGATAAGGCTTTGATATGTTGGAGAGATAATTTTCTTTTTTTATTCAAAATCATAGATACCATGCTTTTCCCACCAATCTCGTTTTTAAAATCAGTTGTATTAAGCTTATGCTGATCCATTAGCACTCTCAAAACAGATACTCCGCTGTCTAAACATTCAATTTTGGCATTGAATTGAGCAAATTCTTCTGATTATTCTTCCCAGCGCTCAATAGAGATAGAAAGTACTTCGATTAATGGTTTTTGCTCATCATAGTCTTCAATAAGTTCATCCATTAATTCTAATGCCGATTCATAGTCGTCTTCATTTTGAATATGAGTAATGAAACCAGCACTTGAAAATAGTGACTTTGCTTGTTCTTTTAATCTAGCTATGTTCATTACTATGTCCTCTATGAATACTTCTTACAAAGTTTGTCATACTCAGCGTGAGTTGCTTATTATGTGCCATTAGACTAACATGTACAGCATTAAGTACATGAACACTTTGGAGAACCACATGGATGCTATAAGCTATACATCTGCTCGTGCCAATTTAGCCTCAACTATGGCGCAAGTTTGCAATGATCACGCACCAATCATTATTACGCGAAAAAGTGAGGCTCCCGTTGTAATGATGTCTCTTGAAGATTACCAAGCAATGGAAGAAACAACATACTTACTCCGTTCGCCAGCCAATGCAAGGCATTTGCTCGATTCAATTGCAGAACTTGAAGCAGGCCAAGGTACCGAACGAGAGTTGCTTGAATGAAATTAACGTTTGCAACAAAAGCATGGGAAAACTATCTGTACTGGCAAACTACCGATAAAAAAATGTTAAAGCGAATTAATACGTTAATTAAAGAAATACAACGATCGCCTTATAGCGGAATTGGTAAACCCGAACCACTAAAACATGGGTTAGCTGGTTACTGGTCTCGACGAATAAACGATGAACACCGTATTGTGTATAAATACCAAGATGATACGATTCTCATTGCTCAACTGCGATATCACTACAGCACATAACTCGAATTGATATTCGTACGTGGTGCACTTCACCCTGATGAAGCTACGGCGTGAGACTCCCTTGGGTTACTTTGAGTGATAGGTGGTCACATGTAACCAAGGGGTTCTAAGGGGGGGGTCACACTAGGGTGCAGCATCAAGGGTTTCAGAGGTGTATATCACTATACAGAACTATTCACTCAGTTCTTTATTATTACGTAACTGCTGTTGGGATGATAACATTTGATGTAACTTCCATTTAAAGCAATTGATTTCAAAGATAAAAGTATTATTATTAAATTAATTATGGATAATTAAGGTAATAATATGGGATTTTTTTCTGGAATAAAAAATACGGCTTATAAATCTAAAGCTCTTACTCACATTAGACTGTTCTTGGATGCATATGAAGTAAACTATAATGTATCAGGTAATAACCTGCGCATAGCTAATCATTTAGTTAATGAAACTTATGATCAAAATCCTCAATTATTTGATGGTAAATATGGTTCTAGGCCTCACGATTTAATCTTAGCGGCGATGACATTTGTATTTGCAATAAATATGAGCGAAGGGCGCGAGTTTACCGAAGGAGATGATGTTGAAAAGATACTCAATTACCGTGAAGCCTTCATTGACGGTTTGTATTTTACATCAAAAGAAAAATAGACACCCAAATAATTTAGACGGCTAAACTTCTTGAGTCAATTGATTACTAACTGCTCTCTTTTCGTTTCTGCTTTATTGTTTTTCTAGCACTGATTTTTTGTAAGGTGATTAGAGCCAAATTTACCTACAATTGTTGAATTTCAGGCATGACAAAGCCAGCCTTAAGGCTGTTAGAGGTTGTATTTACCGTGGTGTATTTATCTTGCCGTTTTAGCCGACGCCTTTATGCCAACACTGTCCGTGGTCGTTTGCACATTGCCGCAACGCGTATTCGCTGCCAGCAAAGTGACCATATTGTCGCCTAAAGTTCTTTATCACTTCTATCCAATCGTCGGGACTTATCCCTAGCCTATCAATCAGTTTTGGGGTGGTGTCGTCAATCGAACCACTTTTGTTGGGGTGTATCGCTCGCCCACTCCAATCGGCAAGCTCTAAATAGTCGTACAGTGTAAACGCGATAGCATTGTTGTCTTCACTTGAGCCAAAGGGCATTAAATAGCGCGGTTGTTCTGGGGGTTTGCCAGTCGGCTTGTTGCTAGTCTGGTCTTGTGATGATTCTGTGTGCTGCTGGTATTGTGCAATGCGGGTTTGAATCGAAGTGTAATCACTATGTTCTAAGTCATCACACATACCTGCACGGACAGGGTTTAAATCAACATACATCATGCAACTCAGCAAGGCTTGTTCATCTAATAACGCTTGGGAGTAATATCGTCCTTCCCAGTAACGCCCTTTACACTTATCTTCTTTGTTCGCTTCTCTGGCAATATATTCATTAAGGTTACGCATAAACCAACTGATGTCATACAAACGCTCTCGCCAGAGCGCTGCAAACTCAGCGACTTTGTTGAGGCTCGCTTCATCGTCAATCATGCCTTTACGATATAAATCAACCAAGGCGTTGCCATTATAAAGGCGATACCAACGCTCTATCACTTCATCTTGAGACCATGCTAGTCCTTGGTCACGGTCAACGCGTAACACCAGATGATAGTGGTTACTCATAATCGCATACGCGGCAATATCAATGGCAAATATGCTAGACAACAGATGAATTTTGTCTAACACCCATTGTCGTCGGTGGTTGTAATTTTTACCCGAGTATTTGTCTTCGCCACATAAATATGCACGCCGAACACACCGTGAAACCACGTGATAATAAGGGGTCGCCGATAAATCGATGAGACTTCCTCTCGCTCTAGCCATGATGCTACTCCCACTCTCATTTAGTAGGACTCTAGCCTAGTACAAAAAGTAATTAGCCGTCTAAAAATTATGGGTGTCTAAAATTCAAACGCGATAGCATTGTTGTCTTTACTTGAGCCAAAGGGCATTAAATAGCGTGGTTGTTCTGGGGGTTTGTTATCAGTATGCTTATTGCTAGTCGGGTCTTGTGATGATTCTGTGTGCTGCTGGTATTGTGCAATTCGAGTTTGGATGGAAGTGTAATCGCTATGTTCTAAATCATCGCACATGCCCGCACGGACTGGGTTTAAATCAACATACATCATGCAGCTCAACAACGCTTGTTCATCTAATAACGCTTGGGAGTAATATCGTCCTTCCCAGTTGCATATTAACATCCATGGAGATCACCTAATAACATCGATGGAGATCATTCAATAACATCCATCAAGATCAGCTAAT